>JAIEBK010000180.1 GCA_029070945.1 Muribaculaceae bacterium | reverse complement strand
GTTTAACTCTTCATTGTTATTTTTATAATTCGTAAATAAGTTTAAACAACTTCTTTAATTTGAACAGCTACTTAATTAAATATTTTTTACCGTTCAGGATATATACCCCGGCAGCAAGGTCTGCAGGTGTCCGGCCTCTCATATCTATCTTTACACCCTGAAGGGTAGACACTGCCGGATTCTCACTATGATCAGCTTTTACATCTGAAACTCCGGATTGAAAATTAGCTGACAATGTGGCTTCAATATGGCTTCCGGCAAGGAAATTACGTATTTCATCGGAAGTCATGCCTTCAATTTTACCGAGCGATGTGTATGACCACGAATTCGTGCCATAGAATATTACTATATTGTTTCCTTGATAAAGCATCACATCACCGGGAACAGTGGAGATCTGTCGATTAGAGGTAGGTAGAGCCCATGGCAATTCTCCGACTTTCTCAAAGCCTCCGTAATCATTCATTGTAACAGTGACGTTACCTGCATTTACCCGCTTCTTTAACTCCTTGGCCGCTTCTGTGTCAGAAAGGACTATGCTGTGGGTGACGTCGTTTACTGTTATATAAAGTCTTTCCTGAGCTTCACTCATAATTGTAACTAAAGTTAGGAATATCAATAAAGATATTGCTTTCATATCATATCTTTTTAAGGAGTTTTGCCGGTATTCCACCGACAACCGTACGGGCAGGCACATCTTTGTTGACAACAGCACCGGCTGCTATAATCGCTCCTTCGCCTATTGTGACTCCTTGAAGGATAGTGGCGTTTGCTCCGACCCATACTTTATTTCCGATATGTACTGGAGCCGGAATCATATCGGCTCTGCGGTCTGGATCCATAACATGGTTGAGAGTAGCAATAACACAATTATGCCCTATCAGCACATCATCGCCTATGAAAATACCTCCTTGATCCTGAAATTTACATCCGGAGTTGATAAACACTCTTTTCCCGATATGAATGTTCTTTCCGCAATCCGTATAGAAAGGAGGGAAAAGACCAAGACTTTCGTGTACTTTTCTACCGGTCAGTTCCGACATAAGATTGATTATCTCTTCCTTGTTATGATAGGAATTATTGATTTCCATAGTGATACGGATAGCTTCCTGACTGAGCTGATGCATTTTTTCATGCACAGGAGAGCCACCCGGAATTAGCTCTCCTGAATCCATAACCTGTAAAAATTCTTTTGTAGTCATGACTTTACCGTAACTTCTGTCATTTTAAATTCTCTTTAAAGAACACCTCCATGCTGTCAAAAGGTATGACATCCGTTTTGTCATAAAGATCTGTATGGCTTGCGCCGGGAATAACCATGAAGAGTTTATTGTTATCCTGCCCCGGATTTACGGTGAGACTCTTGTAGGCGTCACTTCCGAAATAGAAAGAATGAGCTTTTTCTCCATGAACGATCATCACAGCGTTTTTAATTTCGCCGGCGCGGCTCATGAGCGGAAAGTTGATCCAAGGAATAGGAGATGTCACGTTTCGCCCTCCGTTTGAGTTGAGCGATCTGGGGTGATAGCCTCTCGGAGTCTTATAGTAGTCGAAATAGTCACGCAGGAATTTGGGCGCGTCTTCAGGAAGTACGTCAGGCACTCCTCCGCCGAGTTTAGGGCTTCCGTTACGAAAATCCTCCGTGCGTTGTGCTGCGAGCGCTGATCTCAGTCTGTCACGGTCTTCAGGAGTGTTGGCGCTGTCAAAATATCCGTTGGCGTTTACTCGGCTCATGTCATACATCGTAGATGCCACGGTAGCCTTTATGCGAGGATCTGCCGCGGCTGCATTTATGGCAATACCACCCCAGCCGCAGATACCGATGATCCCTACTTCCTCCGGATTGACAGCCGGATTAGTGACAAGGAAATCTACAGCGGCACTGAAATCCTCGGTATTTATGTCAGGGGATGTCATGTAGCGTGGCTGGCCGCCGCTTTCTCCGGTAAAAGAAGGATCGAAGGCAAGTGTTATGAATCCTCGTTTAGCCATCTCCTGCGCGTACAACCCTGCTGCCTGCTCCTTTACGGCACCAAACGGACCGCAGACAGCAATGGCCGGTAATGGAGATACGGCATTTTTCGGTGTATACATATCAGCCGCGAGAGTGATACCATATCGGTTGGGAAATGTCACTTTCCTGTGATTCACTTGATTGCTCTTGGGAAAAGTCTTGTCCCATTCTTTCGAGAGTTTAAGGTTCTCGGTTACGATTTTGTTGTCATTTGTGTTCATTGTATCAGGCTCTTTTGATATAGCGGCAATAGTTGACGTTGCCATTAGTATCGTGATTATTAACTTTAACATATCGCTATTTCTTTATTCAAATTCAATTGTTCACAATGCAAAATTAGCCACACTCTGCGAAAGGAAATTACCAATATCATTCACATAAGTACCACAATCATAGTCAGGGTGTAATATTGCCTGAATCAGCTAATTTTTGTAAATTTGCACTTTAAATCCGCAACTTATGAAAATCCTCAAAGTCAATAAACCTTCCGATTATTCCTCCTATATAGGAGTAACTGACCGACATCCGTTGGTCAGCGTGATTGAGTATGACAGAATTTCACCGGTGCCTACAACATTGAATGATTACAAGGTATATGGAATCTTCCTTCGCGGCGACAGTCTTGTCGACCTTACCTATGGTTGCGGACTATATGACTATAAGGAGGGGACATTACTTGCTGTCGCCCCCGGTCAGATAGGCGGAGCCGAGGATAATGGGGAGAAGATAAACTTATCGGGATGGTCATTGATGTTCCATCCGGATCTTCTTCAGGGTACTCCGCTGAAAAAGAATATTGACAAATATACTTTTTTCGAATATAGTCTTAACGAGGCTTTGCACATGACAGAAGAAGAACGGGATATTATTATCGGTATAATGCGGAGTATCGAGACCGAAATAAACAAACCGAGAGACTCACATCAGGACAACATAATTGTAAACTATATTGAACTGATGCTCAATTTCTGCCAAAGGTTTTACGATCGCCAGTTTCTTACACGCAAACTTGAAAACACGGATATACTGAGCAGATTCCATGAAGTGCTTAAAGAATATTATTCATCTGAATTGCAGATGAAGCATGGAATACCTACCTTGCAGTATCTGGCAGAAAGGCTATGTCTTTCTCCAAATTATTTAGGTGATTTGATTAAGCGCACAACAGGCACAAATGCAAGTAAGTACATACAGCGTATAATAATTCAGGAGGCAAAGAATCTTCTGTCTTCGGGACAGAACATCTCTCAGACAGCATATAGTCTTGGATTCGATTATCCTCAGCACTTCACCCGTTTCTTTAAGCGAGAAGAAGGCATTACCCCCAAAGAGTATCTTAAACACCGGAAA
>JAIEBK010000018.1 GCA_029070945.1 Muribaculaceae bacterium | reverse complement strand
TAAAGAGCCGTTATGACTGACAGCAAAACCACAATTACACTTATTAATACATGTTGATGAATGCATTTCAACTTAATCAAGGAGAGAAATTTGGATAGGATGATGAAAAGTATTATATTTGCGATAAATTAAGGAATTATGGAAGAGAGGAAGATAAAATATCCGATTGGTCAGCAAGATTTCAAAACTTTGCGCAATCGCGGTAGCGTATATATTGACAAGACATCATTCATCAAAAAGATTATTGATGAAGGGGGACAATATTTCTTCCTTGCCAGACCTCGAAGATTTGGCAAAAGTCTTTTCCTGTCTACCCTTAAGTATTTCTTCGAAGGGGAAAGGGAACTTTTCAAAGGGCTTTTCATCGACTCCATCGACTGGGATTGGGAATCTTACCCCGTGCTACGTCTCGATCTAAACACAGACAGCTATTCGGAACCGGGACATCTTGACAGTCTGCTTGACAATATATTCAAGAAATGGGAAAAAGAATATGAGGTCAAGGAGATTGCCGATTCATCAGCGACCCGGCTTCAGAATATAATAGAAGCTGCGCACATGAAGACCGGGCAGCAGGTCGTGATTCTCGTAGATGAATACGACAAACCCCTTGTGGCAAATATCAACAACAAGGAAAACATAGAGCACTACCGGAGTAAACTTTCCTCTGTGTATTCTAACTTTAAGAGTTCAGCTGAGCATATACGGTTAGTCTTCCTGACCGGGGTAAGCCGTTTCAGCAAGCTAAGTGTATTCTCCGATCTAAATAATATTAAAGATTTAACGTTTCTGGATGAATATGCAGATATTTGCGGCATCACAGAACATGAGATGCTTGAGAATCTGAAGCCAGGTATAGACAAACTTGCCGAAAAAAACAGAATCAGCAGCGATGAGGCATGTCAGGAACTTAAACGGAACTATGACGGCTATCGTTTCTCCGAGAATGGAAGCGACATCTACAATCCATGGTCACTTCTGAATGCAATGAGCGACTCCAAAATTGCAAACTACTGGAACGACACAGGGATGCCGAGGCTGGTAGCTGAGACACTCAAAAAGGTGAATGCGAACCTGAAGGCAATGTTTAACAGCTACTGCACCGATGATGACCTGAAAGGTCTTGACCTGATGACCCCGCAACCTTTGGCTCTATTGTATCAGACCGGATATCTAACCATCAAGGGGTATAATAAGAAAATAAAAAGGTACAGGCTCGGGATTCCTAACAATGAGGTCAAGGACGGTCTTTTCAGAGTGCTTCTTCCTTACTATGTGAAATGCCGCTCGGATGAAGAAGCGAAGAAACTCGTATCTGACATCGTGATGTATTTCATCTTAGGGGAGGCCGACAATGCCATGAAGTGCATACAGGCTTATTTCGCAGGAGTCCACTTCAAGATGAAGATGGATAATGAGAACAACTTCCATAACGCTTTCTATCTCCTGATGGACCTAATAGGACTGGAGACAGAGACAGAGTCAGCCACTTCTGACGGGAGCATAGACATTACGGTCAAGACGGAAGACTACATATACGTAATAGAGCTGAAATACGACGGCTCTGCCGAAGAAGCCCTCCGACAGATTGAAGACAAGAAATACGACCGTAAATATCAGATGGATGGACGCCGGATCATCTGTATCGGAGTAAACTTCTCGTCAAAGACACGCTGCATCGAAGACTGGAAGATTGAGCCGAAAATTTAAACCGGTGAGTTTAATGCAGCTATCCGGCTGCGACTCCCACCATCAATGTTGTCAGATAGGATTTATAATCGGACCAAGGGACTATCATGCTGCCGGACATCGGAGCCACGAAACGGCTGTTGTGGCGAAGGGCGACATAGGTGCGGTTGGACGGGGATTGAAGAAGTATGATGTCGAGATTCGCGCCGAGAGGCACGACATCATAGTCGCGCCAGTGCTCATACAGAGTAGCGAAGTCGGAGGAGTCACTGTAGCAGCCTGGCAGACGCATAAGCGAAAGTAGCGGCATCAGCGTCTCGGCATGTCCGAAATAGAAATTCGCGTCATAGCCTTCTGTCTGCGCAGGGGTCATCCCGGCCCTCTCTCTCGCCACAGCCTCCATACGCGCTCCTAAGACGGCGTCCGCATCTGATATTATACGGGCAAGGAGCGGAGAACTCGCCTCTCCCGCCAATGAGGATAGAGGAGTGACCGTGTTGCGCAGATAATGCTCGAGATTGTCTACCTCCCAACAGGCTCTATAATCGGCCTCAGACATAAACTCATCGGTAGGAGCCGGAAGGCCGAAGGCTGTGAGCGACTGAAGGACATCATACATATCGAGCGTCAGCTTCCTGAGCTGCTTATCGGAATGACCGGAGGCCTTACCCAACAGACGGCGAGCCGGCTCTGGAGAAACGATGGAATCCATCAGTCGCTCTGACACCTGCTTCCAGTCACCGTCGGCACGATAGGCGGCATATGCCGAATCAGCCGTGAAACAGCGGAGCAGCGGACTGAATTCCCTGCCTTCAGACGCTGTGACGAATATATCGGACGATTTTACTGTCAGACTATGATTGAACTCATACATTGTCATCACCACACGGGGAACGTAGGTGGATATGGCATTGACACGTGCTTCTTTCAACAGATCAGGAAGGAGGGTGTAAAGGTCGGAGGCAAGACGACGTTCTTCCTCCGCACCCACCGCGGAAAGCAATCCCCACTGATCTCCTGTAGCGGAGAGCACACTTTTGAGAAGAACGTCAAATCGTCGCCCCTCCCCGGTCAGCGTGCCATCCGCAGCAGCCTTTGAGATAGCATTCCGGAGCGTTTCGAGTTTCTTTTCAGAAGATATATAACGCGCTCCATGCCGGGCCACATGAGCCACATAGACGGGAGTAAGTGAATCAGGCCATATGGGCTGGATTTCAGTCCCGCTGAAGTCATAAGGCATCATCGATCCCGAATAGCGGGAC
>JAIEBK010000179.1 GCA_029070945.1 Muribaculaceae bacterium | reverse complement strand
CCTTTGGTGAGGCAGAAGAAGCACCATGCCTTTTCCAGAATATGGCTCATCGGCAGAAATGCCATAGAGAGATCCTTATCTGTAACGTTGATGAGAAACTTCAGGTGAGCCTCCATTGCTGCGTCATAGTTGGAGTGGCTTAGGCAGACACCTTTGGGCTCTCCGGTGGTGCCGGATGTATATATGAGTGTTGCGATGTCTTCCGGCAGACCGCGGTCAGATCTCTGCTCTACGAGTATACGCGTCTCCTCATCCGCCTCCACACCAATTTTCATGAAGTCTTCCCATGTGATAGATGCGGTGTCGTCTGAATTGATCTCAAACCCCTCTTTCTTGAAAATCACTATCTTGTCTATCTGTTCAGGATGCCGTTTCCAATAGCTGTAGGCGAGCGGATACTGATGTTTCTCTCCTACGAAGAGAATGCGTGGCTGACCGTCATTGACTATGAAGTCATACTGGCTCTGGCTGCTGCTTGAATACAGCGGAATTGTGGCCGCGCGATTACGGAATCCTGCGTATTCTGTAATGAGGATCTGGGGAGTATTGTTAGAGCACACTGCTATCGTGTCTTTTTCCTTAAGTCCGAGTCTTGCAAGGGCTCGGGCTGCAACATCTATCTGCACCCTGAACTCCTCCCAGCTGGTAGGAAGCCATTCTCCGGCTTTGCGCCAGCAATATCGGTAGGCCTCGCGGTCCCCGTATTTTTCCGCCTGACGGCGAATCATTTCTACAAGTTTATTTGCCATTTTTATATGGTATTGGTTAAGCAGAGGGAATCATAAAATAGATAGCCTCTAAATATAGAAACAACTCAGATTCTTTTTTTGCCTGTCAATCTCATTAATATGCCGAATTTTAGCAGTAAAGTCAGCTATTCCGCCCGAGATGGATTAAAATACTCAAAACAATACACCTTAATATTGTGTTTGTGAAATAAAAGTATTAATTTTGCGTCACCAACCGCCCGCAAAATCTGCAAAGTAAGTGAAGGCGGTACTGAAATGCTTGATTTCAAAGATATTATGAATAATCTCGTAATAGTAGAGTCACCTGCAAAAGCTAAGACCATTGAAAAATTCCTTGGTGAGGGGTATACCGTGCTTTCTTCCTACGGTCATATCCGTGACCTTAAGAAAAAGGGAATAGCAATAGACTTCGATAATAATTTCGCGCCGGAATATGAGATACCGGCAGAAAAGAAAGATATGGTTCGCAAGCTCAAGGAAGCTGCGAAAAAAGCCGATATGGTATGGCTGGCTTCCGATGAAGACCGTGAAGGAGAAGCCATAGCCTGGCACCTTTACGAAGTGCTTGAACTTAATCCAGCCAATACAAAGCGCATAGTCTTTCACGAGATCACCAAGCCGGCGATTCTAAACGCTATCGCTAATCCGCGTGATATCGACATAGACAGAGTCAACGCTCAGCAGGCACGCAGGGTGCTCGACCGTATAGTGGGATTCGAGCTCAGCCCGGTGCTCTGGAAGAAAATAAAGCCGTCCCTTTCGGCCGGTAGAGTCCAGAGTGTGGCCGTTCGGCTTATATGTGAGAGGGAAAAGGAAATTGCTGCGTTTAATCCGGAATCATATTACAGAGTTACCGGCCAGTTTGAAATTCCCGGATCTGAAGCCGGACTTAAGGCGGATCTTTCACGACGCTGCAAGGATGAGAAGGATGCTATGGCGGTGCTTAATGAATGTCATGACGCTGTCTTCAGGATATCCGAGGTGGCCGTAAGGCCGGGGCGGCGTCAGCCTTATCCGCCTTTCACCACATCCACACTTCAGCAGGAAGCTTCCCGCCGACTTGGCTTCTCGGTCAACCAGACAATGGTGATAGCCCAGAAACTTTATGAAGACGGAAAGATCACGTATATGCGTACCGACTCCACCAATCTGTCGGAACTTGCCCTCCGTGATATCTCCGACTCGATACGCAAGGATTTCGGAGATAAATACCTCCAGGTGCGCCATTATCATACTCATTCCAAAGGAGCACAGGAGGCTCATGAGGCTATCCGTCCGACCTATGTAAGCAACCGTACTATCGAAGGAGATGCTAAGGAACAGAAACTATACGACCTAATCTGGCGACGTGCTGTGGCATCCCAGATGGCCGACGCTGAAGTGGAGAAGACCACTGTCGACATCGCCATTATCCCGGACGAAAGGAAATTATCTTCGGAAGATACTTCCCACGGTGTGTTCAAGGCCGAGGGCGAGGTAGTGGTATTCCCCGGATTCCTCAGCGTATATCAGGCCGGTGTGGGAAAAGACACATCCATTCCGCCGCTTGAGGTGGGAATGGATCTCACTCCGAGGGAAATAGTAGCTACGGAAGACTTTACGCAGGCCCCTCCCAGATATACGGAAGCATCGCTCGTGAAGAAGATGGAGGAGCTTGGCATCGGGCGTCCTTCCACATACGCCCCCACTATCTCCACCATACAGCAGCGTGAATATGTGAAACGCGGCGAGAAGGAAGGTACTCCACGTGATTATAAGGAGATTACGCTCAGAAAGGGCAAGATAGACATGAAGACCAAGACACTTTCCGTAGGCTCGGAGAAAGGAAAGCTTGTGCCTACCGATACCGGAATGGTGGTCAACGACTTCCTGACTGAATACTTTCCCGATATTCTTGACTATAACTTTACAGCCAGAATTGAGGAAAAGTTTGATGATATTGCTGAGGGTAAGCTTCCATGGCAGAATGAGATGTCGGAGTTTTACGGAGATTTCCATCCTGAGATCGAGAAGATAAATACCCTCAAGATGGAACATAAGGTAGGAGAACGTGAACTCGGCACTGATCCGAAGACCGGACGTCCTGTCTACGTGAAGATCGGACGTTTCGGACCTATCGCGCAGATAGGAGAGGCTACCGACGAGGATAAACCCCTCTTCGCTTCCCTGCAGCCGGACCAGAGTGTGCAGACCATAACGCTTGAAGAGGCATTGAAGCTCTTCGAACTGCCACGCGATGTAGGCCAGTTCGAGGGGAAGAAAATACTTGCGGCCGTGGGTCGTTTCGGTCCATACATCCGCCACGACTCCATGTTCGTATCTATTCCAAAGGATATGTCACCGCTTTCCATAACGGAAGGCGAGGCGATCGAGCTGATTGAGAAGAAACGCGAGGAGGAGGCTAATAAGTTTATCAAGTCTTTCGCTGAGCGTCCCGAGATAGAGATTCTCAACGGGCGCTACGGTCCCTATTTCACGTATCTTCCCGAAGGGGCAAAAAAGAAGATCAACTATAAGATTCCCAAAGGCACGGATCCGATGTCGCTGACACTCGATGAGGTGCTTAAACTCATAGAGCAGCAGGATGCCGCACCCAAGAAGCGTCCGGCTGCAAGAACGAAGAAGAAATAAGAGCCATAGCAGAATATGATAACGCAAGAACAACTTAAAGAGGCGGAGGATCGTACGGCCGCACTTAAAAGATATCTCGACATTGATTCCAAGAAGATTGAAGTGGAGGAAGAGGAGCTCCGCACACATGTGGCGGATTTCTGGGAAGACCGTGAGAAGGCGGAGGTTCAGATGAAGAAGATCAAGGATCTGCACTTCTGGATCGACTCTTATGAGGCTCTCGAGAAGCAGGTCGAGGAACTCCGGCTTGGATTCGACTTCGTGAAGGAGGGTCTGGTGACCGAGGAGGAGGTCGATGAGCAGTATGCGACAGTAGCCAAGGATATAGAGGCACTTGAACTACGCAATATGCTGCGTCGCGAGGAAGACAAGCTTGGCGTTGTGCTTAAGATCAATTCAGGCGCCGGAGGTACGGAGAGTCAGGACTGGGCCCAGATGCTCATGCGGCTCTATCTGCGATATGCGGAGCGTCACGGATACAAGACCTCGATAGCCCAGCTTCTTGAAGGCGATGACGCCGGCATAAAGTCTGTCACTATCAATATCGAGGGTGATTATGCCTATGGATACCTGAAGAGCGAGAATGGCGTTCACCGTCTCGTGCGGGTAAGTCCCTATAATGCTCAGGGAAAGCGCATGACATCGTTTGCGTCTGTTTTTGTCACACCTCTTGTAGATGATACCATCGAGATCAATGTGGAACAGGCACGCATCTCATGGGATACTTTCCGTTCCGGTGGTGCCGGCGGTCAGAATGTCAATAAGGTGGAATCAGGTGTGCGTCTGCGCTATCAATATAAAGATCCTTATACCGGCGAGGAAGAGGAGATCCTTATTGAAAACACCGAGACCCGCGACCAGCCCAAGAATAAGGAGAACGCACTTCGTCATCTTCGTTCCATACTGTATGAGAAGGAGATGAACCACCGGCTCGAGGAGCAGGCTAAGGTGGAGGCAGGCAAAAAGAAGATAGAATGGGGTTCGCAGATACGCAGCTATGTCTTCGATGATCGTCGTGTCAAGGACCATCGCACCAATTATCAGACCTCTGA
>JAIEBK010000178.1 GCA_029070945.1 Muribaculaceae bacterium | reverse complement strand
TATGAAATGTAGAGGAATTGATGTATGAAATGTAGAAGAATCAAATGTAGTAGGCAAAATAAGCAATGCATATAAGCCGAAAACGTAATTCAATAAAAAAAGAAACCCATACGAAAGAAGAAACAGATTTCAGCTTTCGTATGGGTGATCTGAATTAAATGGATTGTTCAGCGGCCGGAAGAGGTGAGGGTAGCAGTGGCTGTGGAGGTGGTTGTGCCATTTACTATTGTATATGATTGGCCTGATTTCAGTTCCGGACAACTGATCATGATGGAGCCGTTGCCTGAACCTCCTCCCGGATTCCAGCCGCCACCGCCGGGCCCGTTGCCGGGGCCAAATGCCACACCACCTCGTGTGGAGGTATACTCACTTGGAACTGTGAATGTCGCGAGAACCTGATCGCCTGACTTTACAGATACTTCAGTGTCGGCCTTTATGGCGCCGCTGCCTCTTACAAATGCCTGGGTTGATCCACTTTTGTTCGGGTAAGTATTGCTTCCGCCGAATGCAAGAAAGGTTCCCCCGGTAATGTATACTGCACAGCCGCTTTCCGTAGCCGCATCAAGTCCCATCTCCATGCCTCCGGAACCCATAGTCCGTACATAACCGCCATTAATGTAGAGGTTCCCGTTGGAGTCAAGACCGTCTCCAACGATGGATATGACGGTAAGATCTCCGCCGTTTACACGAAAGTCCTTGGATGAGTTGATACCGTCATCATATGCCTTGACAAAGATCGTTCCTCCATTAATCTCCAGATCCATCTTACTTTCTATTCCTTCAGCATTGTTAGTGGCTGTAGTGACGTGATATTCCCCGTCAGTGATCACGACACCGCTGTCTGCCTTGATCCCTTTTGCAGAAGACTTATAGTCGGAATTAATCCTTTCCGCATCCGATGTGTAGTTATGGTTGAGAGAGCCGTTGGAATATACGAGCAATCCTCCGGTAGTGGCAATTGTGGTCTTACCGCCATTTCCGTAGAAAACGCCATCACAGGATATGCCCTTGCCGCCGCTTCCGGTAGCTTTCAGTTCAACTTCTCCTCCGCTTATGGTTATGTTTCCGTCTGCTCCTATGCATGCAGAAGCCTTCGTCTTTTTCTTGTTGCTGTCCCAGATACCGTTAGCATTGGAAGTCAGGCCGAGCGTGCCACCGGAGACTACTACATCACCTTCCGCTTTAAGGCACTTGGCGGCATCGGCAGTAGTAATAATTTCCAGTTTCCCGCCGGAGATTGTTATTGACCCGGTATCTTCAGCTTCACGGTCGACTGCATCCTTGTAGGATACCTGTATTCCGTCGTCACCGGTGTCATCTATTAATACATCTCCGCTTTCCATCAGAAAATACTGGTTACAGTTTATTCCGTCCTTGACTGCCACGATAGAGAGGGTCAGGTTCTTAACCTCAACATACTCCTTTGAATAAATGGCATGTGACTGTTGTCCTACTACAACAAGATCCCCTTTACCCTTAAGCTCAAGGTGTCCCTTACATGAAAGTGCTCCCTTTTGATTGCCTGCTCCATCTTTGAGATAATTGTATGTGCCGCTTTTTGCACTAATACTTATTCTTTTACCATTCTGTATATCCAATGCCGCTCCGGAAGGATTTTCAATCCACACGCCTTGCAGTTCGATACTCGACTTAAACGATCCGTTTAGGGTCAGTCCGCCGTCATTGGTATTTCCCTCAAGCACATAAGTTATCTCGCCGCAGGTGGAAGCAGAAACATCATCTGACTGTGATATTTCCACATGGCCTCCGTTCACTGAAGCTTCAACATAATTGGCTATATTCCCTGCAATCACAACACTTGCGCCATTATGGGAGAAGTGTATCATCACTTTATTGTCAGAGATTTCAGAGTCGTTTACTTTGATTCTCGACCACTCATCGAGATTGAAAACTCTGTCGGCTACCGTGATAGTATTGCCGTTGAACACCATTTCCCCTGCAGTTTCAGCCGGAAAATTATATGTCACCTGCCCGTTACTGAAGTTGATGGACTGTGCGAAGACACTCATGCCTAACATGAACAGCCCTGTAGTCAATAATGTTTTTCTCATGGCGGTCAGAATATCAATTTGATTGTCTTATCTTTACTTCTCACTATATATGTTCCGGAAGGAAGTGCCTTACGTGCGTCATCGACTGTGGCGAAAACTCCCATATTCTTACCGGATATATCGAAATATTCTGCTTCTGATGAAGAAATGCCTGAGATCCCATCCACTGCCGCGGGAGAAGTAGTGAATTTCATCGACTTTACCTCTTGGCAGGATATGGATTGATCCACCGTCGAGGATTTAAGCTGAAGGTAACCATCACTGTAATTGATAGCCAGACCTTCTGAGGCTATCGACATTTCGGTGCCGTCGGCCATCCTGAAGGTAAGCCACGGATAGTCTGCGCCCATGGCCATCATCGGAATGGCAAAGGACACTGTCAACAATGTTTTCTTTATTTTATTCATTATAGGGAATATATTATGGAAGCATGTGTAATGTCTTCCCGCTTGAAATATTTGACATCAAAAATGTTAAAAGGTTTACTTCGTATAAAGAAAAACTGGCAAATTATTTGTCAGTTTTTCTCACATTTTTATGTCATATTCTCATAATGATTCACATTTATATATTTTCGGAAACAAAAGTGTTAAATAAACACTCAAATATGAACCATTCATAAAACCATTTCGTTATACTTTCGCAATACCTCCTCGACCACCTGTTCAATTTGAGATTATAACTGACAATTCGAATACGATAAAAATACACACCATGATAACAGATCGCGTAATTAAAGAGATCTACAAGAAATATAATAAGGCTGCGAAGAATCCGGAGGATCTTCACATCGACCATTTCATCGAGATGCTGGCTCCTTACCATCATATCCGTGTAAATGACAAAGAAGTGATTTTCGAAGATCAGGAGGAATTCAGTCCCTTCAGACGTTTCCTCTTGCGTGGTCTCAATGGAATTCTTGAATTCGATCATCAGGTGGCTTTCGTATTCCGTAACCATATTCTTTTTCTTGGCAAGGATTCCGACGACATGCGTGTTCACATGCGTCCCTGTGAAGACCGGCAGAATATCTTCCAGCGTATATTCGCCCGCTAATTGAAAAACGTAATATTTATATATGTAATTACCGCTCCTGCATCGATGCAGGAGCGGTAATTACATATATGAAACAATTAAATAGGGAATTGTATCTCAATATGAGATCAGTT
>JAIEBK010000177.1 GCA_029070945.1 Muribaculaceae bacterium | reverse complement strand
CTATGAAACGCGGTCCATATATTGTTTTTATTATCATCTTCATTGTGCTTTATGCCGCACATATTAATTCCATAACCCTACGAATAATTTCTGACGATTCAGATGAGTCTCTCCCGTTTTCAATAATCAGAATACCTAATATGGGCGCCTTGAGAACAGACAGCATGGGAATTGCGTCCATTAACCTGTCAGAACAAAATATAAAGAACATTTTGGTGTCGTCTTTCGGACATGAAACGCAAAATGTATTAATTCCTCAAGATGCAGAAGATTTATTGGAAATCAGACTCAAAGCCGTTCCATTCAGGTTACAGGAGACAGTTGTGAAACCATTGAAAAAGGATAAAGATATAGTAATCGGACGACAAAAACACAGTTTTGGAATATTTAATACCTCATATCTGAATATATTTCCGGAATATGGGATTGATACTTTATCCAACCGAATATATCAATATGAGCCAGGGATAAAATTCAAGGCTCCGAAAGGTAAGGTGAATAGATTGAATGCATTTGGAATAAATATACAACCTACAGACTCAATGATAAAAGAACTGACGTTTATTCTACAGATATACGATATGTACGGCTATAATCATCAAGATACGACCTCAGTTCCGAATCTTGCATATCCGCCTATCAAAGTAAAATACAGATCTGAACTTGTCGACAAAAAAAATAAAGAATTTAGATATGTATTACCCGAGTCTATCGACCTTCCTGATGATTGTATAATTATCGTTAGTCTGACATGGTATGATGAAAATAATGTCAGTTTCCTTGAAGGGAAATATTTAAAGGTTCTAACTACAAATAATTGCCTGTTGTATAAAGAGGGAAATCCATATAAATTAGCATTTACTCCGTTTTTAGTGAAGAAATTCCCATCTCCTTATTTTTGGGAATTAACACGCTACTATTCACCGGAGGAATAGTAGCTACTGAATAATTAATCTTTCTGAGGAATCATATACATTATTGTTGTGTTTTTCAGGCTTCGATATGGATAGCGGGTCTCAGCGTGTCATAAACCTGCATGCGAGGATGATGAGGAAGGTACAGAGTTCGGAGGCGGGTATGGCGACCCACATTCCCCAGGCGGGGAAGAGCGAGGGGAGGATGAAGAAGAGGGGAACGAGGAGGATGACGCCGCGCAGCAGGGTATAGGTCATCGCCCTTGCGGCCTTCCCCATGCTCTGGTAGTAGCCGATGTAGGCTATGTTGAGGGCGAAGAATATGGCACAGAAGGAATATATGGGGAGGCCTCTTGTAGCCAGCGAACCGGCTTCCGAATCAATGGGAATGAAGAGACTTACAATCTCTCCGGAAAGTAAGAATATGCTGACGGTGACAACCGCGCCGCACAGAAGAGCTATACGGAGGCTCCGATTCCGAGCATCAGGCCTATTCCTGTGGCCACCATATAGAGTGGGGCAATGATGTTGACGGCGGCTATGCCGTCAGGACCGACACCGTTGCCGACGAATATGCCGTCGACGATGGTGATAAGTGCGTTGAAGATCATTCCCAACAGAGTCGGGAAGAATATCCTGCGGAAGAGGACGGGGATCCTTCCGTTTGCGTAGTCAAGACCGGTGGCTGCCATCTGTTTTAATTCATAATGCATAATTCATAATGCACAATTCTTGTCGCTGAATACGTGCGGCAATGCATTTTACCGGGCGCACCCGACATCTTATCCAGTCGCTGTAATTCCGATTACGGACCCTCTGATGAGTGGTGCAAAATTACAAAAAAATCGTGAGGAATACAAAAAGATTGTTATGAAAAGTTGTGGAATTCTCGAAAAATCTTTGTAATTTTGTAAGTAGTTGTTTTATTTAGATGTTAGACAACACGGGGCGGTTAGGAAACCGCCCACCCATACAAAATGTGGCGCTATAATGCGTGTAAAGCAGGCATGGTGGCAAATAAATTGGCAGACGGATATGACGGAACTCGAGATGATGAGGTGGATCTTAGGGATACTTATTACGGCGGGGGCTCTTGCCATAACGGTGATGTATTTCTTCCGTAATGACGGGGAGCCCATAGAGTCTGCAGTCGGTACAGAAGACAGCCGTATAAAGCTGCAGCAGGCTCTTATGTCGTCATCTTCAGATGACAGGAACGTCATACCTTCAGCCATACTTGAGTCCGAGGCCTATGAAGCCATACAGCGGAATATATGCAACTGCGCTATCATAAAAGAGTCAAGTCAGATATGGGACGAACTTGAGAAGACAATAGTGAAGTGCAGTCCGAAGTTCAAGAGCAATCTGTATGTGCTTGGCGGGGGAGACCTGAAGGCGTCAGACCTTCATATGGCGCTCCTTATAAAGTGTGGCGTGAGTCCGGCCAACATCGCCGTGCTTGTGGGAAGGTCTAAATCGACCGTTACATTCAGGCGAAAAGACATGGGAAAGAAGTTTTTTGACCGGGATATGGATGCTAATGCAGTCGATGAATTAATTCGGTTATTATAACTGATTTGTGTCCGGCTTGATGACTTTGGAAATCGTTTAATGGCGATTCTAAACTAAAACTAAACCCTGAAATTTGCTGATGACGCGCCGATTCCATACCTTTGTCACTCTGAGATCAGATCGAAGATGGGTAGGGAAAGAATGGGATTTGTCCGGAATCTTTTAAATCATCGGTTATGACGGATTTTTTTAAGCGTATTGAAGAGTGGTCGAAACGTAACGAAGCTGTCATTGACAAAGATATTTATTCGATCTTTCTGTTGGCTCTTGCGTTGCTGGGATTAGGACTGAAGATTCCGTTTATCCTCAGCATGATTGTTCAGGGATGCCTTGTCGTATGCACTCTTAATGTGGTCTACAGATATTTCGGAAGGAAGAGTTATGCGATGTGCATTATAAAGATTTTACCTTTGATATTGATCGTTCTGCTTGATGCGGCAATTTATAACCTTTAAATGATTTATGATATGTTGATCCGAGAGATTGTATCGAAAGTCCATATCCCGTGCCGTCCGCTCATCTATGTAGCCGGATTTGGAGGTATGGTATTGATGATGGTGGCGACATTTTTACCGCCTTCATTATTCTTCCTGAAGTATGTTGGAATTATATTGGCATTGGCCGGATTTCTGTATATGGCTTTCTGGATTTATAAAGGGGGCTATAGAAAGGAAGCCCTGCTTTTCTCCATAATAAGCATAGCTTTGGCTCTCATCTACATCGTTGCCCTTGCCCACTACTTTAATTTGCTTTACGGAGTACGTGGTTACTAAAGTCATCAGTTATGTCCATTGATACTTAACGAATACTACAGGCATGCTTTCTGATGGTCCTCAAGTGGGGCTATGACGGACTTTATGGGACAGGCTACCAATAGTTGGCAGCCGGGCATTTCCCTTTCGACAAATCAGGATTCAATCTTCCAGCTTTCGATTCGGCGTGTCTCGGAGGAGAAATTGACTCCGATTTTGAAGAGCTTGCGGCTATCGGTAGCAAATCGGCGGGTATACTGCTTCTCATCGATCTGGTGTAGGGCCTGTTCAGGGGTACCGTCGTATTTCAACTCAATAACATAGATATATTTCTGAGTCTCGATAAGAAGATCGATACGTCCGTTGGATGTGTGAACCTCAGCTTTGGTGTCGATACCTATGATGGTTGCCAGCACATAGAATATATTATGGAAGTTATTCTCGTTCTCTAATTTCAGGTCGTAGGGTATTCCGGCGAAATAGGCATCGAGGCTTTTCATCATCTTCTCAGGTTCACCTGCCTTTATTCCGTCCTTTATTCCGTCTATGATGCTCTTGACAGTGCCTTTCTTCGGTTTGAGGTATGCATTGAGGAGATCGTTGAAAAGACCTTTACGAACCTCTTCGTTTGGTACCTTCAGCTTCACGGAATCGGATTCGAAGTCGTAGTCCGCTATAGTCAGGTACCCCGTCTGATAAAGCAGGGCGGTTGGATCGGCGTTGAGCAGGTCAAGGCCAGCTAGGGCTGCGAGATCCCAGTAAGCGTTGAGGGTATACTCTATATCGATGTCGGCATCACGCAGTGCCTCGGCAATGACAGTCGCAGCTCCGGTGGCATTCCAGTAACCTCCGATTCTTGATTCCGACATGGCGTTGAGTACTGACCATGGATTGTATATGTCGCTACCTTCGAGAGCGAACCGATAGCCGTCATAGTTCTTTTTCAGTAATCGGCATGCCTCCTCATATCCGGTCCTTCGCTTGGCCGCGAGCAGATCTATTCCCGGACGGAAATTATCGAGAAGTTCCTTTTCTGTAATTCCGCATATGTCGGCGAACTCATCGGCGAAAGTTATATCCTTGAGATTGTTGAGGTCTGAGAAAACACTGAGTTTGCTGAAACGGCTTACACCGGTGAGGAATACGAGGCGAATGTGTTCTGCCGAACTCTTGAAGTTGGAGTATATTGAGGCCAGTTTCGCGCGATAGTGCTCAAAATTGTCATCTTTGTTAAGATTTCCGACCAGAGGCTTGTCGTATTCGTCGACGAGAATGACTACCTGCTGTCCAGTCTTCTTATGCGCGGACTCAATGATAGTACTGAATCTTTGTGAATAATCTTCATCTTTAACTTCAACTCCATATTTCTCCTCCCATCCTCGAAAAAGCCTGTCAAGCACACCGTCGAGTTTGCCCTGCTCGGCGTATCTGTCGGTATTCAGATCAAGCCTAAGAACCGGGTATGGCTCCCAATCCCAGTCTGTAGAGTCAATATAGAGACCCTTGAAAAGATCGCGTTGACCTTCGAAGAAATAACGCAGTGTGGAGAGAAAAAGACTCTTTCCAAATCGGCGCGGACGTGCCAGAAAGAAATACTGGCTGCCGTCATCGATAATCTTTCTTATATATTCAGTCTTGTCGATATAGAGCAGACTTCGTTCCCGCAAGTTCTTGAAATCCTGCTGACCTATTGGATATCTTACCTTTTTCTCTTCCATAAGATTCTAAATTTCTACAAATATAGTGATTTTCCTGTAGTATCGCAAATTTATTACTTAACGGCGGGGAGCGAATCGGAGGCGGGAGTAAAGGATCGGCATTGTGGCGTCAGACTTTTCGAGGTATAGGCGGTGGAGAAGGGGATTGGTGTCGGAAGTCTGCTTCATCACCCTTATCTCCATACCATAGGAAGCCTCGTGAAGGAAAGAGAGTTCAAGGCGATTGACGATGTTCTCGTCGTAGGTCTGCATATCAAACTGATTGAGCAGTAGGTCAATATATCTGACAGTATTGACGTGGCGGTAGAAGTCGATGTCACAGTATTTGAATGTGTAGACGGGTTCATTACCGTCCGGCTCGATACGGATATGCTTCTCCTGCATGGGTATGGGACACTCGATATCGGATATCCATTCAGGATTAAAGTTGAGTCCTGAAAGTCCTGCGTTGCTGCGGTCGGAGGTATTGAGGACCATCCAGATTGAACGGGCATAGCCAAGTATATTTCCTTCAGCATCGGATATGGAGAAGGCACGTCGGGAGAAATGGCGGTTCCAGTCCTCGACCCATGTTGTGATGGTATAGTCTGTATTCTCTTGTGGATAGGATGTCATTTCTATAGTGAGTCGGGATAGTACCCATCCCATGTCGGGATTGGGCATGTCGGGGTTTCCGATTCCAAGTATATTGGCGTGTTCGGTAGCTACGTCTATGAGTTTCTGCGCGAGCATAGGGAGCGACATCTCCTGCTGCGCGTTGCATTCAGCTGCGGAGAGATAATATGTGCGTTTTATTGTTGATTCTTTTCCGGTAGTTTCCATTTGGTTTTCTGCTTTTCTGCAAAATTAATCAAAAAATCTCTGAATTCTATTTTTCCACACAAAAAAAGCTTCGGATGGGAGTGGTCATCCGAAGCTTTGTTGTGGAGTATAGACGCGTTATGGAGGGCATGGAGTGCCCTCTGTTGCAAATCCAATGCGTTAGTAAGCAGTCAGGTTAAGAATCGGA
>JAIEBK010000176.1 GCA_029070945.1 Muribaculaceae bacterium | reverse complement strand
GCGATCTTAACCGGAGTCATGCCCTCAACTGCAATCACATATACGCCTTTCGACAGCGTGAATCCGAGGCTGCCGGCTGCCGGGCGTTCTGAGAGAAGCATACGTCCTGCCATGTCAAAGACACGCAGGACGCTCTTGCCGTCGAGACCGTTGACGGTCACGGCGTCGCCGTTTACCTCGATGTCGGGAGCAGATATCGCGCCGATTTCCTCCACCGCGTCGGGAGTAGAGACCACATGCTGCTCAATGAGGATATCATGGAAGTTGATGCCCTTTTTATCTATGGAAGCGCGGTCGATACGGACATTGCAGAGGTCGGTTCCATTGTAGGTATGAGTGAACTTGTAGGTCTTCTTCTCCGAACTCTTGAACTTAAATGTAGCCAGATCGTCATCGGCATTGACAATACCGTCGCCGTTCACATCATTGCCGGTGCTGAGCTTCACCGACTGTGCGCTTGAGTCGGAGTTGCCGCAGTAGAGGGTTATCTTAAACGGAGCCTGTATGTCGTTGATCTGGATGTAGCAGTTGCCTACCTTGCCCTGCTTGCCGATGAAGCCTACTGCATTCTTAGAGGCTCCGTTGTCGGCGGAAGAATAGGAGGCATAGGGAGCGAGATTGCCGAATGCCACGAGGCGTCCGCCGTCGGTGCCCATTACGAGGTTGTCAAACTCCACCTCGGCCTTGACGCCCTTCATTATGTCGGCCTGATTGCCGGCAATGATGGTGCCCCAGTCCGAATTTCCGAAAGATGCAGGTGTCGTGTGGAAGTCGGTATAGAAAAGCGTACCGCCGGGAACCGCCCTGAAACTCCAGACGGGACCTTCTGTCACTCCTGTGTCGTTGACTGCGTCCACACGCCAGAAATAGGTTGTGTTGGGTGTCATATCCTCAGGCTTGAATGAGGTTTCATAAAGGTCTGACGCTATTTCTTCCAATGATTCGGGTGATTCGCCCAGCAGGACGTTGTAGCGGACTGTGCCGAAATAGTCTTTGGTGGAGTTGTTCCATTTGAGCACTATGTCGAGGGTCTTTTGTTCAGAACCTTCGGCAGGAGCCACAAGGGTACACTGATCCGGTGCGAACGGCTCGGAGGTCATGGTCTGAAGTACAGGAGACTCCACCGAGCGCATGGATCCTTCACCTATGGCGTATACACGGAACCAATATTGCTGATTCTCTTTAAGGCCCTCCACCTTCAGCGTGGTCTCGCCGGCCGCTGTACGTCCTGCTTCGGAATATGTCTTGCCGTCGGCAGACATTTCAACAGCAAAGCCGGTCTCATCGTCTGAATTGTCGGTCCATTGCAGGGTGACCGCATTCTTTTCGTTCTTAACCGCATGCAGATCGGTCGGATTCTTCATATAAGGATAGGGAGAGTCGATAGTGAAGACATAGTTCTCTATGTTTGCATAGCCGTTGGCAGCTATCGCAGCCGCATCCTTCGGATCGTTCGGGTTGAGACCGTTGGCTGCCTCCCATTCGTCGGGAATGCCGTCGCCATCAGTGTCAAGAGGCTTATATCCGCCGTATAGTGTGCCTGTGCCTTTATGGGGAAGCGCTTTCTCTGTCGTTATGCCTCCTGTAGTGCCGAACGAGCCGAAGGAGGTGAGTTCATCGATGAGGTACTGATCCACCTCGTCACGCACCGGAAGCGATGCGCCTCCGAAGGCAAGGACGTAATCAAGGGCTTCCGGTGCGGTCATACGTCCCGCTATTTCCGGCACTCCCTTGGGAGCGCCGCGGTCAACGAGCGCCGCGGTTGTGCTTACTCTTGCTCCGCCCGATTTCTCGTATTCCTCGTCGCTCATCTCGTGGCCGTCGAGTTTTCCGTCGATGTTGGAGTCATACCAGTTGCCTTCGGCGAAATACTTGAAGTTGGCATTGCCGCCTACGAGAGGATAGGCTGCCTGCTTCCACGGTCCTGTGATCCAGTAATTTCCGGAGATCTCGGCCCATGATTCGCCCGCGCTGTCGCCTCCCATGTTGTAGGCGGCTTCCTTGCCCCAGTTGTAGGATACATTGTTGACGAACTGGTTGAGTCCCTTCACCTTCGGATTGCGGGTTGCGTTCTCGATATAGAGGTTGCGGAAGAGTGTCACGCCGTTGTCGGTCTGTATCAGGCCTCCGCAGGAGTGCGGTTGCAGGCCCTGTCCTATAATTGAGTTCTGGATGGTGACGTTTGCCGGACCGTTGCCTTTGTCGTTGCTGCTGACCGAGAAGTTCTCGTCGCGGCCCCAGAGCACCGACATATGGTCGAAGATCATGTCGTGGCCCGAAGCTACGCCGGCCGCGTCCTTGCCGCTGTCACCGTTGACGCCCATGCGGACACGCAGATAGCGAATGATGATGTTGTTAGCGTCGGAGAAAGATACCCCGTTGCCATACACCTGCACGCCCTCGCCCGGAGCCGTCTGTCCGAGTACCGTAAGGTTACTTTTGAATACGAGCCGGCTCTTGAGGTTGATCACACCCGACACATCAAAAACAATGATTCTGTTTGGCTTCGATACGGCGTCGCGGAGCGATCCGGTACCGCTGTCGTTGAGGTTTGTCACATGGTAGATCTCGCCTCCGCGTCCGCCTGTGGCGAAGCGTCCGAA
>JAIEBK010000175.1:2291-16228 GCA_029070945.1 Muribaculaceae bacterium | reverse complement strand
GTGTCCCAGACTTTGGTGGCGGTGCAGGTGGCTTTCACCTTCCGGTTGCCGAGGGTGAACTCGAACTCCCCTTTCTCAATGATCCACTTGCCGTCGGCTCCTACGAATGCAAGGTCGGAGGCGGGGATAGTGAATTCAACTGTCTTGCTTTCACCCGGCTTAAGGGATATTTTGTCGAAGCCTCGTACCTTAAGCACGTCGGGGGTTATCGTCGCCACGAGGTCACTGCTGTAGAAGATCACAGCTTCTTTACCCTCCATCGAGCCGGTATTCTTCACTTTGACTGAAACCTTGAGGTCGTCGGTCGGTGTGAATTCGGTCTTGTCGATCGCAATATCGGAATACTCAAATGTGGTGTAGCTCATACCGAAGCCGAATGGCCACTGCACGTCGACGTCGGCACTGTAGTTGTAGGCTCCAGACATTGTCTCGACGGTCTCGCAAGGCTTGTGGTCGTAAGTGGCGAGAGCGTTTATCCACTTCGGATAGGTAAAGGGAAGCTTACCGCTGAAGTTGCGCTTGCCTGATATGAGTTCGGCGAGAGCGTCACCGCCATAGTTGCCAGGGAGCATAACGTCGATGACGGCGCATGCGAGAGGCTCGATTTCACGGATGATGCGGGGGCGTCCCTCATTGAGGACAAGCACGATAGGCTTGCCAGTAGCAGCCAGAGCCTTAACGAGCGCAGTCTGATTGGCTGAGAGATGGAGGTCGTTGGTATTGCCGGGGGTCTCGCAGTAGGAGTTCTCGCCTACGCATGCCACGATTACGTCGACGCCGCGGGCGGCGGCCACTGCAGCCTGAATGCGAACATTGATCTCTGATTCCCATGCCTCCGGATTGTAGTCCATACCCTGTTCGAGCCTGACGTTGGCATCGCCATAGATAAGGCGCATGGCTTCGTAAATTGTGTTGTATTGGTCGTGGAACTTAGGATCGTCGCTCCCCTGCCATTTGTAGCTCCATCCGCCGTTGAGCGAACGCATTGAGTTGGCGTTGGGGCCCGTAACGAGTATCTTCGTGCCCTGGGCTATCGGAAGAATACCGCCTTCGTTCTTAAGAAGAATCTCGCTCTCTGCAGCAAGTTCGAGGGCCTTGAGTGCATGGGCCTCACTGCCGAAGTCGGGATAGTCTGCAGGATTCATAACAGGGTTCTCGAAAAGTCCGAGGCGTAGCTTCAGCCGGACTATGCGCTCTGCCGCGTCGTTGATACGGGCCTGAGATACCTTTCCTTCCTCGACAAGTTCTTTCAGCAGTGTGCAGAATTCCATGTCGTAGGGTGTCATCGACATATCGATTCCGGCATTGACGGCCATCATGATCGCTTCCTTATAGTCGGCTGCCACCTTGTCGCGTTTCCAGATGTTGTGAATGTCGGCCCAGTCGGTGACGATCATGCCGTCCCAGTTCAGCTGATCCTTAAGCCAAACGGTAAGAAGCTCATGGTTAGCATGAAATGGAATGCCGTTGACAATGCCGGAATTGACCATGATGGAGAGAGCCCCGGCTCGTATTGCCATCTTATAGGGGTGGAAATATTTCTCACGGAGGTCGTTAGGACTGACGGATGCCGGTGTGCGGTCTTTTCCGGAAGTGGGAACGCCATATGCCATATAGTGCTTGAGGCAGGCAGCCACATTGTTGGGTCCTACGTGGTTGGGGTCGTCTCCCTGATATCCTTTCACCATCTCTACGGCCATCGCTCCGTTGATGTATGGATCTTCCCCGAAGCTTTCCCACATACGGCTCCATACCGGGTTGCGTCCGAGGTCCATAACAGGGTTATAGACCCAGGGGATGGATGCCGCGCGGGATTCATAGGCGCAGATTGCGGCACCTTCACGCACAAGGTCACGGTTGAACGATGCCGCCATGTTGATTTCCTGGGGGAAGAGGGTGCCGCCTGTGGTATAGGTGGTGCCGTGGTTCTGGTCGACACCGTATATATCGGGGATCCCTATATATTTCATTGATTCTTCCTGGATTGAGCCGATGACATAGTGCCATGTCTCTACACTCTGTGCCTCTCCGAGCGGAGTGTTGAGCACCGAGCCGACACGGTATTTCTCAAAAGCCTCCTGCATTTTAGCGGCATCAAGGGTGAATTTGCCGTTTTCGCCTGAAGCCTTGTAGTCTGTAAGCTGTCCGATTTCGATCTCACACATCTGCCCGATCTTATCCTCGAGGGTCATCTTGCCGACGATTTCCTTTACTCTCTTCTCGATGTCGCCGTCGGATTGAATGGCAGACGCGCCGGATCCGGATCCCCCGTTCTGTCCGCATGCTGTCAGTATGAGACCCGACAGCAGTCCAATGGTCAGTTTTTTCATGGAAATAAATTTTAATTGTTCTGATGCAAAGTTATAAAAAAATTCAATATCATCCTCCGGTTTACTCCAATATCTTGTAAATAAAGGATGACTACTGAATACTGCTCTGTGCGGTCGGCAAACCGCCCTTCATAGGGATTGATATGCCTGACAGAACAGATTCGCTTCATAAATGTTGTAATTGTGTGAATCAATCGTAAAAACCCTTAAAAAAGATAAAATGAGACTTGACGGGAGACGACAGAGCGGTAACATCCATGATCGCCGTGGAATGTCGGGAAAGGCCATCGGTATCGGTGGCGGAATAATCGGTGTTATAATAGCGGCAATCATTACGTTTATGTCGGGAGGCAGTGTGGGTGATGTCGCCCAGTCAGTATTCAGCGCCATGCAGCAGAACGGGGGAGTCCGGACACAACAGTCAGTGGAACTTGATGCTGAAGATCAGCGGCTGTATGATCTTTCGTCAAAGGTACTTGCCGGCACGGAGGATGTGTGGACCAGGATCTTCCGTGAGCAGGGCTGGGGTGAGTATAAGGCTCCACAGATGGTCATATACAGCGGCGCCATCCAGACAGGCTGCGGCCAGGGGACGGCACAGACGGGTCCCTTCTATTGCTCGGCAGACGAGACAGTCTATATCGACCTTGATTTCTTCAAGTCGATGCAGAGCCAGATAGGAGCATCGGGAGATTTCTGCTATGCATATGTGATAGCCCATGAAGTGGGCCATCACGTACAGAATCTTCTCGGTATACTTAATAAAGCCCACTCGGCCATGTCGCGTCTTCCCGAGAAGGAAGCCAACAAGATAAGTGTATGCCTTGAGCTTCAGGCTGATTATTTCGCCGGAGTGTGGGGACATACAGACAATGAGATGTTCGGCTCTATAGAGCCGGGCGACGTAGAGAACGCCATAAACGCGGCTTCGAAGATAGGCGACGATTATATCCAGAAGCAGGCTTACGGCTACGAGATACCGGATGCCTTCAATCATGGGCGCAGCGAATGGCGGGTACACTGGCTTTCGAAGGGACTTAAGACGGGAGACGCGTCGATGGAGGCGTCGGATACTTTCTCGGGGTCGTATCCTCCGAGGTAATGTATAATTGGCTACGCAGTACTTGTCTGGGGGAGGCTGGAAGCCTCCTTTCCATGGACTTAGGGATTGAGGATGATGCGTAGACCGAGGTTAAGGTTGAAATTCCAGGGCCGATCCTTATAGATTGTTGATATGGAGGATCCGTCGTTGAAGTAATAGCTTACTCCCGGCTCTGCGAATATTCCGATGTGGGGCAGAGGTTTTATCTGCAGACCCGGCGCGGCATTGACCGACCATTGCATGGGTTTTTCTTTCTTAGACGAGTATTGTTCGAGCGAAAGGTCTTTAGTCTCGAATTTCGTCCGGAATCGGTTGCTTACGCATTTTTCGCCCGTTACTCCGGCAGACATATATATATCGATTGACTTCCATGACCATACCGATAGCTTGACATTTAGCGGAATGCCCAGATACTGCATGCGGCGGCTACCTGAAGATGCGTTGTTTCCTTGACTTACCGTGATGTCTGTAGCTAATGCCGTGTATATCAGTCCGGTCTCAAGTCCGACGCGGTCATTAAGTCTGTATTGGAATGTAAGGCCGGCCTTTACTGGCTGATGATGGTGTGTTTCTGTTGTTACGGGTATAGCGTCAGGCTCACCATAAGGGGGTGGGGCATTAGTATCACCGTTGCTCCAAAACGGATCATCACCCACAATTGGACCAGGCATCTGCCCAATATTTTCTATAGCCTGTCCGAATCCTGCGGCATATGCCGCTACGGCGTATCTTCCACTATGATTTCCATAGCTTCTCTTTTGTGGATAATGCCCGGCATAGAGCGACTTCTCTTTTCCTGTATCATAATTTCTTAAATTTCGTATGTCGGTTTCATCCGGCTCCTGTTTGACTTCAGGAGAGACCGTGTCTGTGGATGGTGTGGTATTTTCTTCCTCTGTCACGGATATTATGGATACTTCCTCGTTGTTAATTACGACTGACGGCGGTGTTATCTTCCGAACAGCCTTTGTAGCCGTAGCCGGAGATGATCCGGTCACGACAGGAATGGTATGTAGCGGTTCGCTTCCTGCATTTTCCTGAAGCGGTCTGTAATCGGCTACCCTTGTATCGCTCACGTCAAGGCTCTCCCCACGGCTGAGCCATAA
This sequence comes from Muribaculaceae bacterium, assembly GCA_029070945.1. Lineage (GTDB taxonomy): Bacteria > Bacteroidota > Bacteroidia > Bacteroidales > Muribaculaceae > Lepagella. The sequence goes on along the minus strand of JAIEBK010000175.1, from coordinate 11,690 downwards.
TATAAAGATGCTTCCCACTGTCAACAAAGTGAGTATAGCAGCGGCTACAGATATATTCCTGCGCCATGACCTTACGGGCATGTGTGTCTCAACCCCAAGGCTTTCCCAGAGTCCTTCAGGCGCGTCCATCTCAAAATCAGACAGGCCTTCACGCAGATCCTCGATCCATTTTTCTTTCATACTTAGGGGTTGTTTGATTGATATTTCTTTATTCTTGTCGCCAATATGTTTTTCGCTCTATGAAACTGTGATGCTGATGAGGCTTCCTTTATGTTGAGGAGCGATGCGATCTCTCTGTGGGTTTTCTGCTCAAATACATATAGGTTGAATACGGTCCGGTAGCCTGGTGGAAGTTCGCGGATCAGTTGATGTAGAATCTCCATCGAGAGGCCTTCGAGCTGCGGGGGATCGTCGTCTTCGCTCTCTTCCGCTTCAAGCGTATGGTGCAGGATTTCCGAGCGATAGGCCTGACGGATGAATTGCAGACACTCATTGACCACGATTTTTGTAAGCCATGCCTTAAGCGATCCCGGACCTCTGTATTCAAACGAGTTCATTGAAGAGAAGATGCGGAGGAAACTGTCGTGTAGAACATCCTTCACATCGTCATAATCAGACAGATAGCGTGTGCATACGCCGGTCAGGTAGCCGGCGTATGTACAGTATAGGGCTTTCGGCGCCGAGGAATCTCCGTCGCTCATCAGCCGGACGATTCCCGATTCTTTGTCTCTGCTATCTGCCAATTTGTAAGTAGCTTAAAATGATGTTATCGTTCCCATGAAGAGAACCGTACCGGAAATATTATCGCGGATAACGTATATGAACGGGCTGTCGATCGAGACTATTGACGGTTTATGTATGTCCGGACCGGGGCTGTTCATCACGCCGCCAAGACTTGCGGCACCTCCCTCGGTGCCCTCTTCATCAACCGTTATCTTCACCGCATGCCGGAATACACATAGACACAGCTGTTCGTCTGCGACTCCGTAAAGACCCTGGCGGCATGTCCTGTCTATCCCCATCTCCTGAAGCTGCGGCAGGATATCCGTGTTTGATTCAGTGTCAAATTTCGGCATGGTCAGGATGACCAGCTTCTCTCGCATCGTGTTTTCATATTCCAGGATTGTCTCGTTGTCAATGGTATTCAGGAAATTCTCGAACGCGTCTCTCGTGTCTGTGAGAGGCTGAAAGATTGTCATGCTGTAGCGGTCACCATCATAAGGAAGGCTGACAGCCCTGATTCCATTGATTTCCGAATATCTGAACAGGTTCTCACGTGTCGTCATGAAGGGAATCCTGGTTCTTGATCCACGGATGTCCCGGAATTCCTTATCTGCGGTAATCTCTTTGTCGAATGATGTCTTCCATGATCCTTTGAAATATGTGGTGTTAAGGAAGGCGAGGCGCACTTCAAGCGGTTCCTCAAGAAACCGAGGTATCATTCCCCGGGTCTGGTCGCAGACGAATTGATTGATCGCCGCCATTCCACTGACGTCGCCGAGCCATGTAGGAAATATCATGCCTCCGAATATTCCTTTGATGTCTGATGCGAAATCCGGAAGGACATTGACATTCGGATGATGCCATATGGAGTTGGTGAATCCGCACTGGGTAGCACCGTCAAACTGCGAAGTTTCCTTCAGAAGAGCGTTGGCATATACGTTCAGGTCGTTAAGCGCGTCAGGACCGTCACCGTAGCCGAGCATATGCAGAATCTCATCGCGACATTCGTCGTCATCTCCGTTTGCCATCATGGCGAAGGTGCAGAATACGCTGGCCGGCGACACGCATGTGTTTCCGGGTTTATCCTTATATATGGTTTTTAGGAGACTGGTGGCGAAGCTGTTTGCTTTCTCTACATTCTCGTTGGCTACTTCCTGAAGTGGTCTGGCTCCGCTCCAGTCAAAAGAAGGAATCACTAACTCTCCTGGTTCTACGGGGCAAATGACCGGCTCCTTCGGCATATCCTCTGTCTGTGAACATGCGACGGACAGCAGACAAAGTGTACTTATTCCTGCAACAATGGATTTTTTCATAACGTGAAGTTTTCATGTGAAATAATTCGAGCGATCGTTCACTTATATAAATGTAAAGTTACGAAATCCTTGCATGCAGTATAAAAAAATTGTTATTTATTTTTCAGGATGGGGAAGAGGCGCAGGTAGGTGAGGCAACGCCATATCCATTCGAGGGGACCGAAACGGAAGAAGCTGAGCCATATGGCGCTGAAGCATATCTGGAAGATAAACACGCAGATGACTGTCAGTTCGACGAATATTAGCCCGGTATCGGCTCCGAATCCGAATCCGGTACCGTAGTAGATCAGCATTCCGATCAGCGACTGGCCGATGTAGTTTGTCAGCGCCATACGTCCCGGATATGCGAGAACTTTCCAGTATGGAGCCTCGCGGTGATTCAGATAGAAAAGACATATTGCTCCGATATATCCGAATGCTGTAAGATAGACGCTTGCGAAATAGATCAGGCTGTGTGCCGCAAGACCGAACGGATGTCCCGACATCGACTCCCAGGCATAAAGACAGGATAGCGGAAGCCCGAGGCAAAGCCCCCATGCGGCAACCCTGTGAAGGAGATCTTTCCTCCTTTCAAGGTCGGCATAGAGGCGATGGCGTCCTATGTATAAGCCTATCATGAAGAGTCCCAGCACCTTAAACCATCTGTGGCCGTCGACAAATTCCTGAATCCTCACGATAGCTCCCTGTATCAGGAAATCGAATACCTTGCTGTAGCTGTCGGCGTCGCGGAGCCAATAGGCGAAATTATCTTCTGTAATTCCGACTTTGGCGCATTCCCTCCATTGCCAGTCTACAATAGGAGCCGACAATGACACTCCGGTAATTTCAAGAAGGAAATCGAGCACCACGGGAAGGAAAAGCAGTATCCACGCACACCACAGCAGCACTTTGTCGGAAACTTTCAGGAAAAGCGGAAGAATCATTCCCATCAAGGCATACAGCATCAGTATGTCTCCGCTCCAGATATACATAAGATGCAGGAATCCGATCAGCAGCAGGAAGAACATACGGCGGTAGAAAACCACTAAAGCGTTTCCCCCTCTTTCCGACACATTGGAAATGATAATCGAGAATCCTATTCCGAACAGCAGCGAAAAGATGGTGTAGAACTTTCCGTCGATGAATATGCTCAGAAAATACTTCGTGACGAGATCCCACCCGGATGTCGGCATCATAGATGAGGCTTCGACAGGGAGAAACGAGTAGAGGGAGAATTCAGGAAAGTTGGCCATGCAGATGCCAAGCAGTGCGAAGCCACGGAGAGCGTCGAGGATGATGTGGCGCTTCGAGGCTTCTACGGGGAGTGCGGGGTCCATCTTTAAAGATAAATTATTAAAGATTAAAGATTAAATAAATGATTGAATTATGGATTGCGAAAATTAATCTTTATCTTTAATATTTTGAGTAAATGAGAGGAAGCGGTTGAGTCCGTCGGCAAGGACGGAGCGCGGGCAGGCGATGTTCCAGCGCATGAAGCCTTCGCCGTCTACGGTGCCATACATGGTGCCGGCATTAAGCCATAGACTGACATCCTCGATGAGCTTTTCCTCCAGTACTTCTGATTTAAGCCCGAGTCGGGTGCAGTCCATCCATACGAGATAGGTGGCTTCCAGTCTTGCGATAGGGAAGTCCGGAAGATTCTTCCGGCAGAAATCCTTCATAAACTCATAGTTTCCCCTGATGTATTCGAGAAGCTGGCAGAGCCATTCCTCGCTGTCATTGTAGGCTGCTATGGTTGCAATCACTCCGAAGGGATTGACATCGCAGACCTCGTTTATGTTGATGGCTTTGTCGATACGCGAGCGGGTGTCTTCATCCGGAGCTACAATATTGGCTATCTGCAGGCCTGCGATGTTGAAGGCTTTGCTGGGCGATACACATACCACTGTCTTGCATTCCGTTTCTTCGGCGACTGTAGCGAATGGTGTGTATCTGTAGCCGTCGAAAACGAATTCACAGTGGATCTCGTCAGATATTACTGTAACTCCGTTTCGGGCACAGATTTCCGCAATGCGTTTCAGTTCATCGCGGCTCCAAATGCGTCCGGCAGGATTGTGCGGGTTGCACAGCAGCATAAGGGTTGTGTCCGGATTGGAGGCATCCTTTTCGAGACGGTCGAAGTCTATGTCATAGGTGTCGTCCTTGCGCAGGAGCGGACTTTCGAGAATCACACAGCCGTTATTGCGGATAGATGAGAAGAAGCAGTTGTAGACCGGGGTCTGGACAATCACATTCTCACCCGGCTTCGCGAGAGCCTTGATGATTGCAGAAATGGCAGGCACCACACCGGAGGTGTAAATCATCATGTCGCGCTCAATGGTCCATCCATGTCGACGTCTGAACCATGATATCACTGCATCGTAATACTCATCAGGCACTCGGGTATAACCGAATATTCCGTTGTCTATTCGCTTGCGCAGTGCGTCGATGATGGCGGGCGCGGTCTTGAAATCCATGTCTGCCACCCACATCGGAAGTACTCCCTCGGGAGCGCTGTCCCATTTATAGGAAAGTGTGCCTCTGCGTGGAGTCACACTGTCGAAATCATATTTCATTGTTTTTTGATTGTAGAGTCGTGGGAACCGAGCTGAAGCTCGGACACCGAAACAAATAATCTGATGATGGAGTAATTTCTATAAGGATCCTTAGTCGTAGGAAATTTCTCCGCCATTACGGAGGCTGATCCTGCAGTCTGCCGGAGCCTTTATGTTTTTGTCAATCGTCACTGTACCAATCTCATCCGCGATGATCTCGCCGGAGGTCGGATTTTTGATATTGGTGATTTTGCCAGAAATTAAGGCCTTGAGATTCGAATATTCGAAAGCACGGTCGCAGTCAGGGCCGAATGTACAGTTCTCAAGCGTCAGATCATCGGCATAGCAGAGGGGCTGCTCTCCGGTGATGTGGCAGTTGACAAGCCTGAGGTTTTTCGAGTGCCAGCCGAGGTATTCCCCGTTGAGTTCGGAATCATAGATGGTGACGTTCTCAACTTCCCAGAAAGCGTCCTTTGTAGTGATCTTTGCGTTACGGATCACGACATTCTTCACATACTGGAATACATATTTGCTGTCGGATTCAAGACCGTCTACCTCAATGTTCTCGCTGAACATGAAAGGATATGTGCCATCGTGGAGCTTGAGATTCTTTATCTTGATGTCTTTACAGCGCCAGAACACTTCATCGGCATCGTTCATGACTACATTCTCTATGTCGAGATCATACATCTCCCGGAACATTTTCGGGGCGTCAATCACAGTGTCTTTCATCTTCAGATGGTCGCTATACCAGAGTGCGGAACGACCTCCGACAGCAAAATAGCAATGATCGATCAGAAAACGGTGTACATGCCAGAAGGGATAGTTGCCCTCGAAAATACAGTTGATAGCTTCTATGTCGCTGCATTCCTTGATAGCCGATTCCCCGGCACGGATCACTACATTTTCCAGTCTAACATTATGGGTCTCGAAAAGCGGACGCTCACCGCCGAATTCCTTATCTTTGATTATTTCCATAATTTGGTTCAGAAGTTTAAGTTTAATAGGTTTAGAGAGTTTAGGGTCCTTAGGGTATTTAATGTGTGGTAAGAGGCGGCTCATATGAGCCGCCTCTTTATTAACAATTTAAAATAACATATGTTCCAAATCTAAGATTTTGGTTGGATTTGGTATTGGATTGGTAGATTAATCATTGATCATAAACTTGTGTCCGTTGCGGATCACTATACCCTTTGTATCTTCGCCGACTTCCACACCCTGGAGGTTGAAGGTGCGGCTGTCAGATACGCCGTCGCTGAAAATTCCTTCGACTCCTGCTCCGAATTCCTGCTTGCCTGAGAGAAGCTCACCTCCTTCGTTGCCTCCTTCTACGATGTGGGCTACGAGGCTGTTGAGGTAGTTTTCAAGATTGGTATATCCGTTTTGTGCAGTCATCGGACCATCCTTTGCGTCATTGGGATTCAATCCGTTGGCAGTCTCCCACTCATCCGGCATTCCGTCTCCGTCAGTGTCGGCTTTGGCTTCCAGAGAGTTGAGTTTCGGGAACCCTGTAGAGCCGTCTGCATATTTTATATCGTCCTGACTGTTGATGAGGCCTTTGCCTATACCGCTTACGATACAGCTTGCCACGCCGTCGCGTGTGTCGGCCACCATCATCTCGTCATATTCGTCGCGGCTGAGAGATGCTCCGGCGTATTTAAGCACACGGTCGTAAGCGTCTTCGGCACTATGAGTGGTTACGGCCGCGAACTCCATGGGGACGAACGCATGCACTTCTTCCTCGGTGGCGTTGTGGTAGTCTACCTTGCTTCCCTTATCGACCTGATTGAAGAGACCTATTTTCCAGTTGTCGGCCGACACATCGGCGTGCTTGGAGTTGACGTTGCCTTCGATATAGTAGCTGCCCCATTTGTGGAGTGTTTTGCCCCAGTCGTTGGTGGATACCTTAACTTCCTGTCCGTCAACAGTAATACAGAGTTTCTCAATGTCGATCTCATATTTGTTGTCATCGCCGCTGAAAGTAAGGTATCCCTTATCGGAAGAATCAACCGTCAGCTTGCAGGTGGAAAGGCTGGTGCCTTTAACCTTATTATAATTCTGTGCTGTTGTCTTTAGCTGATCGCTTCCGATGCAGTAAGAGAACGTGCGGATACCCGGCTTTGCCATACGTTTTTGTTTTGCCGCGCTGATAGCGTCGGTGGCCGGTCCCGGTTTATAGTAATTGTTGACGATATTTACTGTCATAGCCTCTCCGCCATAGCATCCTTCGCCTGCATAGTTATACATCACGTTGTTTCTGAGGTCCATGCGTTCGTCAAGCTGGGTGCTTGGACGTGGCCCGAGACGTGGCACGCGTGAGCCGTGGTGTGCGAGAAGGTTGTGATGGTAGCTTGCTCCGGCTCCGCCCCAGTTTCCGCCATAGCCATGTGCTCCTTTGCTGTGTCCGGCGTTTACGAGGCTCTGTGTGGCCATACACCATTGGACAGTGATGTTTTTTGATCCATAGACCGACAGGCATTCGTCGATGCTCCAGCTTACGGAGCAGTGGTCGATCATTATCCTGTCTCCGTCCATACCTCCGAGTCCGTCACCCTCGTGGGCTGAGGAATTTGTCTTGAGGGCCTCGTTGCCGAGACGGAAGCGCATGAAGCGTATGATCACATTAGGCGCGGCGATCACGAAAGGGTAGTCCGCCACGCAGATACCGTCGCCGGGGGCTGTCTGTCCTGCGATTGTGACGTCGCCTCTGTTCAGTTTGATCTGAGATTTCAGATGGATGGTACCGCTCACGTCAAATACGATGGTGCGAGCTCCCGACTGCGAGCATGCCCACCTGAACGATCCTGTTCCTGAGTCGTTGAGGTTGGTGACATGATATACCTTGCCGCCGCGACCTCCGGTAGTAATGGCTCCGAATCCTTCGGCTCCGGGGAAGGAGGGCAGGATGGCATCATTGGCGCAGGCCGGGACGCTGAGTGCCGCAATAGCGATTGCGGTAATTAAATTCCTGATTTTCATTTTTTAAGAACTTTATCAGTTTCTGACTTTCCGTTTGCGAACACGATGCGGCGTATGCTGATGCCCTGTGTCGGTTCTGCGATGCGTACTCCGTTGAGGTCGTAATATTCCACGGCCACGACTTCACCATTTGAAGCCTCGATTGTTTCTACTCCGCTTATGCGCACACATTCGGGATAATATTCATCCACAGCAGTTACTGCGTCGGCGTTACCGGACTTCATGATGTCTTCCACGAGCTGGTTGAGGTAGACCTCCACATTGGTATATATTTTTCTGGAGTCTACTGTGTAAAGGCTTGCGTCCTTTGCATCATTGGGGTCGAGGCCGTTGGCTGTCTCCCATTCGTCGGGCATACCGTCGCGGTCAGTATCGAAGCCTTCCGGACGTACGTTTGTGGAGAGGGGAGGGAAGCTTGCGGTCTTCGGGTTCTCTTCTTTCGCCGGATTGTTGATAAAGTCGATGATGCCTTTGGTACCGGATGTCTTGGTAGATGAATTATAAGGTACATCGCCATAATATGTCACGGTTCCGGTACGGGCTTCCTCCATATAGCGGGCATCTACAGCATCGCGGTAGAGTGATGCTCCGCAGTAGTCAAGCACTTTGGCATATGCCGTCTGTGCGTTCTGTGTTGTCACTGTTCCGGCATCGATCGGCTCGTTGAGTTTCACGCTGATGTGATCCTTGCCGTTGATTTCCATATAGTTGACCTTTGTTCCGTATTTATGGTTCGGATCAGGCATATATCTTTCGCCGTCCTGTGTGACAAGGCCACTGTCGTATTTCACGCCGTTCCAGTCGTAGTTTTCCGGGTTTGTCGCAGCTGCCATGTAGTTGCCGTCGACATAATAGCGGGAGCATAGACCGCGCAGGGCCTCGTTGGTGGAGTTGCCGCTGTTGCCTACCGATACTTGTGTCACAGTGGTTTTGTTCTTTGTTCCCGGTCCGGCCTGATAGTAGTTATTGACCATGTTTATGTATCCGCCGCCGGGTCCGCCGTAGCATGCGCTTCCTGTGCCCCAGTTATACATGACGTTGTTGCGGAAGTCAACACGTTCGGCATCCACCGTATTTTCAAACCGTGTCTTGTCATAGCCGTCCCATTCGTAGCGTGCGCCGTTGAATCGGGGCATACGGTTCTGCACATGGGTCATGTAGTTATGATGGAAGGAAGCTTCCTTTCCGCCCCATATACCGCCGTAGCTATGCTCGCCTTTGGAGTGTCCTGGGTTTGCAAGGCCTTCTCCTATAGTACACCACTGCATGGTAAACTTGCAGTTATCATAGAATGAGGCAATCTCATCGATGCTCCAAGAGAATGAACAGTGGTCGATGATGATGTTCTTCTTACGGCGTCCCCAGGTGGCGTCCGCTCCGTCATTAACGTCTTTCACCTGAGATCTTCTGCTGCGGATGAATCGCACGATCACGTTCTCGCAGTTGCCGAAGTAGAGTGTATAGTAACGTAATGTTATGCCCCCCTCCGGAGCTGTCTGTCCTGCGATTGTGGTGTTGGAGCTTACGTTGAGCTGGCTTTTGAGGTCGATATAGCCGCTGACATCGAAAACTATCGTTTTCTTGCCGGACTGTGCAAGCGCCCAGCGGAGGGAACCCTCGCCCGAGTCATTGAGGTTTGTGACGTGGATTATCTTGCCGCCGCGTCCTCCGGTGACGAAACGTCCGTGACCTTCGGCGCCGGGGAAAGCCGGGACCGCATCTTCTGCAAACAGGGGCGTGCATAAAGCCAGAGCACCTGCAAGTAGTAATGTTTTCTTCATGATGGTTAAGTTATTTATTTGGTAGTTTTCATTTTTCATAAAAAGTAGTCAATAATAATTATGTTACTT
>JAIEBK010000175.1:0-2191 GCA_029070945.1 Muribaculaceae bacterium | reverse complement strand
TAATAATTATGTTACTTCACTGTGAGGATAGTGAGGTAGTAGTCATCGTCGGGGTTGTAGTCGGCTTCAAGAAGCTTCTTTACATCTTCGAAGGTAAAGTCTACATCTGATGCGATGGCCACATATGCGCGTGTCGAAAAGTCGGGGACATAGGTGTATTCGGAAGCGGCCGTCTCGGTCTGCGGAGCCGCTACCGGATTCTGCGGAAAAAAGAGTCGTATGCCTTCTTTCTCATCTTTCTCTATGACGTTGAAATAGAGGGGTTGCCTCATTGAATTGTGGAGAACGAAGTTGTATGGAGCGTCGAAATCCAAAGAATCTCCGTCAGCAGTTACTCTGGAAAGTGAGATGTAGCTTTGATGTGTGCTGTCGGCTTCTTTGACGTTCTCAAGCAGATATGACAGATAGCTTACTCCCTTTGGAAGATCTACCGGGGGATGAGCGATCGCGTCAGTCTCGTGGATCGTCATTCCGAGGGCATCGTATCCGCTTCGCTTCTGGTCAGCGTTGTCAGCCACTGCCGCGATTACCTTCCGGTTGATGTTCCGGGTAATGTTGGCGGCATGTGATTCGGCTTTCTTCATCAGAGTCTCCACCGTCATTTCCCCTGTTTCGGTAGACGAGTAGATCCTATGCGATTTGGAATCGAGGATATCGATAGCGCCATCTTTGGGAATTGTCAGGAGATCGCTGGCGACTACGTTCGAGCGTCGTGAGGCGGTGATTCTCATGTTTCCTTTCTTGACGATGACGTTTCCTTTCACCTTATATATCTGCAGGGCCGCGGCTATATCGGCAGAAGTCAGTGCTGCGGCCAAAGCCAGCAGCGTAGCGACGATTGTTTTTTTGAGTCCTGGTTGCTTCATAAAGAGTTTGTGTTTGATTTCGTGAAGAGTCTGGTAATCCGGTCGCAAAGCCCGTTTTTCTGAAACAGACCTATGTAGATGTCGCATGCGGCTACTCCCAGCGACGTGGCCAGGATAGCGAAAGCGAAGTTTAAATCTATGTCATAATGTATATATGCGGTCGTGCCTCCAACTATCATGGCATATAGAAGGAGCACCTGCACTACCCTCACTACCAGCGGCCCTGCCGGACTCTCCCAGAGCCTCATATTGAGCCATACGATCAGGAAGCATGTGATAGCGGCCACTGCATAGGACTCGAAAGGGGTGAGCTCACGTATGAATCTGCCGGAGATTATTGTGGCGGCGGTATGAGCGTGGATAAGCAGTCCTGGTGTGAAGTTGTCGAGGGGAGTGACATGAAGGTCGCCCGCATTGGCCATTTTCCCGACGAGGACTATCTTGCCCTTTACGAGGTCCGGATAATCTATGATTTCCTCCGGGTGCACTATGTCAAACCTCTGCGAGGCAAAATGGATGAACTGCTCGGAATCCCCTTTTTCCGCAAGCTTTTTCTCGGCTTCAGGCCTGGCAATCGCCACAAGAGCTGTCGCGAACGATCTCGTCTTGCCTTCCTCGGTGTCGAAATATGGTGAGAATTGCCTTACGGTAGATCTTTGGGAGAGGTCTCCCTGGATGTTGACCGCTCCGAAACTCGTGCCGGGACCGGCGATGGAATCATAATAGGAGACGTGTGTGGCATGTATTCCCTCGGAATCGGATGTGATGCTTACAGGCAGAACGAGGTTGGCGCATGATGAGAGAGCCTCGGCGAGCGGGTCGTCGTCGGGATTGGAGGGTGGCGCGAACGCTATATCAAGTCCTACGGCTGCCGGCTCGCAGAAATCGATGTCTTCGATTACCCGGGCCATCGCCTTTCTGGTATAGCCGTCTACCGGCACAATCACAATGTCCTTGTCAAGGGTTGATACGGCGCGGTCGTCTGCCACAATGGTATAGAAGTCGCTGAATCTGAAATCACTGGCCTTCTCCATCGGAGAGAAGAAAGAGACAGACATGAGGTCATAGACTACCACATGTGAAAACAACAGGGTCACGACAGTTATGACCACCGCTTTCAGCGGCAGTGGCAGCTTAGTCATGATTTCCGGAAATCTTTTCATTATGCTTGTGGTCGGTCTTGTCCTGAAAGTACGGATTTCTATTTAAGAATGTAAAGTTAGTGCTTTTATCGTTATTTCACACCTTCGCTTTGCATATTTTAACAAATAATAACAAAATGTGTATGTCTTACGTGCAAGCTGTAGGTTTATATAGGATTGTAG
>JAIEBK010000174.1:3905-12045 GCA_029070945.1 Muribaculaceae bacterium | reverse complement strand
ATCTATTAAGATTAAAAATCCGGATAACTCTGAAAACTCCGACAATAAAACATAATGAAAATAAGGAAATATATATTTCTTGCAGCTGCCGCGCTGATTTCTGCTTCCTGGCTTACATCATGTCTTAGCGACGAAGATGATTCGTTCGACTATAAGGCATGGAAGAATCAGAATGAGACTTTCTATATCAGGATGATGGACTCTGTCGCTCCCGACGGAAATAAAGTTTTTGAGAAAATAACCCCGGTATGGGCACCGGGAGTCAATGTACTCGCACAGTGGCACAACGACACGACCCTGACCAGTGGCTCTCTTGTACCGATGGATAACTCCACGGTCGATGTCGTGTATGACTGCAGTTATATTGATGGTGTCTTGTTGGATTCAAGTGCAAGAAACAATGCCGACAGTATATATAGCTGTAAACCGAACGAGAATATCGTTGGCTTCTGGGCGATGCTCACAAGAATGCATGTCGGGGATTCCGTCACATGTATCATTCCTTCCGATGCCGCTTATGGTGCCTCAAATTCAAGAATTAAGCCTTACTCAGCTTTGATTTACCATATGAAGCTAAAGGCTATAAAGGCTTACGAGGTTTCTGGAAAATAATCGGGTAACCCTGTACGGTCAGTCTATAACAGAAAACCGGAAACAATGAACAATAAGTTAGTCGCGGCTCTTGCCGTGTCTGCGGTCGCCCTCTCATTACACACAATGAGGGGCGATGACGTATCTGTGGCTTTCGAGACATTTATGGTATCGCCGGAAATCTGCTTGCAGCTTCCTGCTGTGCCGCGTGACTCCGCAGCTTCTTCTCGGAATCCGTTTAGTAACGAGAAACTTCTTAAGAGTGTCAACAGAAAGCTGACCGTGCCTGCAGTCGGTTGGACGGAAGTTCGTACGGATACCTCGCTCTGTGTGCGGTTTGCGAGATCAGGCGACGGTCCGGTGCTTCGCACTCTTGCCACCCGCATTCGTCCGGAACGGTTTGTGAAAGGAACGCTTCGCCTTAAGTCAAATGTCATGGCGGAGCTTTCTGATGTGCATGGCAGTCTGATCACTGTCAGCACAGCCGATTCTGTTCCGTCATGGGACAAGACGTCAATATCCCTTGAGCCGGCCGAAACCGCTGACTATTTAATTTCATTCATTACTTTTCCCGACGATCCGGCGGAACCCTGTATTCAGTTTGAGTTTGAGCCTGATGCCGAGTTCGTGGATGTGGAGCTTGCCACCGGACCATCGATATCTACGCGGTTTCGTATCGATGAGTCTGCTTTAGGCACGAGAGTCAGCGGTGCCTCTCTTTCTCCTGACGGTAAATATATGATCCTGTCATACTCCGCTATGTATGGAGAAGGTAAACATCGCTCATGGTCGGAGCTTAAGGAGTGTGCTTCCGGAAAAACCGTCAATGCCACACTCCCTGAAGGTGCGTTCTGGCTGCCGAAGGGGAGCTCGCTCTGTTACACTGTGGCTACCGATGATACTTACTCGCTCTATTCCCTCGACGCAGCGACCCAGAGGCAGACGCTTATGGCTGAGGATATTCCTGAAAGAAGTTTCTCGGTCAGTCCGGACTGTAGTTTCCTGATTCTATACAGATTTGTGGAGGGCCCGAAAGATTCCGGTCCTGTAAAGCGTCTCCGTGAGCCGGATGACCGTCTCGGGGGACATCGCAACAGATATTATCTTGAGAAATATGATCTGAAGACCGGTATCCGACAACCTCTTACATATTCCGGCAACACCACAGTTGTTTATGACATTTCTCCCGATTCAAAAAGGCTTGTCTATGGCTCGCGGACAGAAAAGATGGATCTGTTTCCGTTCTATTTCAATGATGTGATAGAACTTGATCTTAATACCCTTGCTACCGATACTTTGGTGAAGGGTGATCCGTATGTGCAGTCCTGTGTATATTCACCCGACGGGAAACAGCTCTTCTTTACCGGTGGACCAGAGGCGTTCGCCGGCATCGGAAAGAACAACGGAGGCCAGAAATATAGCAATGACTACGATGTGCAGGGCTATATAATGACGATTGCCGATAAATCCGTTCGTCCCATGACGCGTGATTTTAACCCTTCCCTTGAGGGGGAACCTGTTTGGAACAATGTTGACAGACAGGTATATTTCAGGGCCTCCGATGGTTTCACCCTCAATGTATATAGGCTTGACCCGAAATCCGGAAGCATAGTAAAGCTTGATTTCGGAATGCCGTATATATCCCGATTCTCGATTGGCTCTGATGAAAACAAATGGATGTCGGCTATTGGTTCTGACTATCATTATGGAGGCCGGTGCGAGCTTCTTGATCTCAGATCGGGTAAATTGAGACTTGTGGACGATCCTTATTCACGCGACTATCCGGATTTGCTTCCCGGAGAAGCTTCTTCATGGAGCTACAAGGCTTCTGACGGCACCGTCATCGATTGTATGCAGGTGCTTCCGCCCGATTTCGATCCGGATAAGAAATATCCTATGATAGTGTACTATTACGGAGGATGCTCGCCCTGTCAGAGATATCTCAGCGTTTATGATCCCCAGATATTTGCTTCCCGGGGATATGTGGCCCTCGTAATTAATCCATCGGGCGCTTATGGCTACGGTCAGGAGTTTTCCTCCCGCCATGCGAATGCGTGGGGTGACTATACCGCCGACGACATAATCGAGGGAGTCAGGGAATACTGCCGCACTCATGATTTTGTCAATGATAAAAAGATAGGGTGTCTGGGTGCGAGCTATGGTGGATTCATGACTGAATACCTCTTGACTAAGACTGATATCTTCGCGGCGGCCGCATCACATGCCGGCATCTCTAATGTCGCTTCCTACTGGGGAGAGGGTAACTGGGGGTATTCATATAATACCGCGGCCGCTCCGGAGTCATATCCCTGGAATAATCCGGATCTTTTCACGAAACACGGATCTCTCTTCAACGCCGATAAGATCAATACGCCTCTTCTGCTTCTCCACGGGAAGGCTGACACCAATGTGCCGGTAGGGGAGAGTATACAGCTCTTCAACGCCCTCCGCATTCTCGGACGTGACGTAGAGTTTGTGCAGGTAGACGGGGAGAACCATTATATCTCCAACTATGACAAGCGCAAACCATGGCACGCCACGATCATGGCGTGGTTTGCCAAGCACCTGCAGGATGCTCCGGAATGGTGGGATTCAATGTATTCCGATTAAATGACGGTAGGGACGCACGGTTCGTGCGTCCGCTGCTATCTCTTTTACCGAACAGTATTTGTGTTTTTGTCTATGAAAATACGATTGATTATATTTTCAATTCTCTTTCCATTTCTCGCTTCCGCCTCTTCCAATCCGAAGCGTGAGTTCCGCGGCGCATGGCTTCATATCATTGGCCAGACGCAATACATGAACACGCAGCAGAAGGGGACTGCCCGGCTGAAGGAGTATATCGCCGACCAGATCGACCGTCTGCACCGTACTGGCTGCAACGCCGTGATATTTCAGGTGCGTCCCTGTGCCGATGCGGCTTACATAAGCGACATCGAGCCGTGGTCGAGCTGGATCACAGGCAAGCGTGGCGTGGCGCCCGCTCCTCTATGGGATCCTCTCGAATTCGCTATCGAGGAGGCGCATAAACGTGGCATGGAGCTGCATGCATGGCTGAATCCTTACCGTGTGACGTCTTCTCCTAAGGAAGTGCTTCCGGCCGACCATATATCCAGAAAGCATCCTGAGCGTTTCTTTAAGTATGACGGAAAGATTTTCTTTGATCCGGCATATCAGGAAAACCGCGACTATATATGCGAGGTTGTGAAAGACATCACGACACGTTATGATGTCGACGCCATACATATCGACGATTATTTCTATCCATATCCGGTAGCGGGAGTTAAGATTCCCGACGATGCATCCTATGCGAAATTCGGCGACGGCATGAAGCGGGAAGACTGGCGGCGCCGCAATGTCGATCTGCTCATTGAGCAGATGAATTCGACCATCAAGGATACAAAACCATGGGTGAGATTTGGCGTGAGCCCTTTCGGTATATGGCGCAATAAAAAGACTGATCCACGCGGCTCCGATTCAAACGGACTTCAGAACTACGACGGTCTTTACGCCGACGTGCTTCTGTGGGCGAAGGAAGGATGGGTCGATTATCTCGCGCCCCAGCTTTACTGGACGCTTGACTTCAAGGCGGCTCCCAGCCGGCATCTCGCTCATTGGTGGAATGATAACTGCTATGGAGTGGATGTTTTCATCGGACAGGACGTACAGCGCACGATGAATAACGCCGATCCGAAGGCTGGAGACTCAAACGAGCTCGCCACTAAGGTGAAACTCTCGCGCGAGCTTCCAAATATCAAGGGAAATGTCTGGTGGCACGGGTATTGGGTCACAGGAAATATGAAAGGAGTGGCCGATTCACTCGCTTATGTGCATCAGAACACAGTGGCTATCCCTCCAGCATATGGCGACAGGAACATAAAGCCTGAGCCTGTAAGTAATCTACGGTTGAAAAAGAAAGACGGGAAGGCATATCTCGAATGGAATTCAGGTGCCGTGAAAGGGCAGTCTACAGATCAGATCCGCTTTGTAGTATACTCTTTTCTGGAAGATGAGAAGCTTGACATAGAGAATGTGGAGGCTATCATGCTTCTGACCCCGAGAAAAGAATATCTTGTCTCTGAAGATGACGATGACTCTTCCCTGAAGGGAATGCGGTTTGCCGTCACCGCCCTTGATAGATTCAACCGTGAGTCAGAACCCGTAGAGATTTCCCTGTAGGGACGCTCGAATCCTGCGTCCGCCTTAAACAAAATAAGTATGAAAGAATTTCTTGATGAGCAGGCTGCTCTGATCAATCGGCCGGAGTTCATAGCAGACGATCCGGTGCAGTTTCCCCGTCGCTTCGAAAAACTTCAGGACATAGAGATCGTGTCGTTACTGGCCTCCCTGATAGCCTGGGGAAAGAGAAGTATGATATGTCGTGATGCAGAGCGTCTGCTCTCCCTGATGGGTCATGACCCTTATAATTATGTGATGGAAGAGGGATATCTTGATCTTGATCCGGCACAGAACATACACCGCACCTTCTTCGCGAGAGACCTTCAGCACCTGTTGACCGGTCTTCGGGAGATTTACAGCCGCTATCCGAGCCTGGATGCCTTCAGCGCAGCCGTTAAGGCGGCGGATGATCCTGCTCCGGCATGGAAACTCGTGGAGGAGATGCAGAAGATTATTACAGATGCTAACGGTGGTGTGGTGTCAAAGCGCGGTCTTCCCAACAATCTGAAGCAGACGGCCCTCAAGCGTGTCAACATGGCTCTTCGATGGCTCGTCCGCGACGACGGGATAGTGGATATGGGCGTATGGAGTTCCATTCCGAAGTCAAAGCTATATATTCCTCTCGACGTCCACGTAGGTAATACTGCGCGTGACTTGGGAATCCTGACGAGAAAACAGGATGATAGAAAAGCAGTGGAAGAACTTACCGAAGTGCTTCGCAAGTTCCGTCCCGATGATCCTGCCTACTACGACTTTGCCCTCTTCGGTATAGGTGTCAACGGCAAGAAACTATAAGGATTATAGATAGGCAAATATTTTAGATAGGTAAAGATTATAGTTAGCCAAGGATTACGGGTAGACAAGGATTATGGGTAGGCGGTTTCCTAACCGCCATAAAATCACTATCTGTAAGTTTTTACACCTGAAACCGAGCTATCTTTCCTGAAAATGCCACTGTCACAACGTGTCCTTCAGCCTTCCATGATGACAGCCACATCTCCATCTCCCCGTCCTCGGTCTTAATAATACCTTTGCCATACTTCTCCGGTGTGGCATTTTTCATTGATGAAGCTATCCGGGGCAACGAGACAATGTGGTAATCATCCTTCCAGTCAGAGGCCTCTCCCATATCAGCCTTATAGAGAGCTTCCTTGCAGGTCCATGCGAGGATATGCTGCCTTACATCCTCGTCAGTAGCTTTTTCTATTTCAGTTATCTCAGGAAGGAGATCCTTTTCGGATTCGGAGAGAAACTTATCGCGTATCTTGAGCACCTGAGCGCGATCCTCTTTCTCAAGATCTATGCCGATTGCTGTCCGCGGGTTGACTTTCGTAAGGTCAATGTCCGGAGTTTTCGGCAGTGATGCCACCGCAAGACAATGTGGTGTGTGCGTGATAGAAATTCGTTGAGGAATGCCATCGAGCAATGGCGCGCCGCATTCCATATGCTCTATCTCGCGATAGTCGCCCTCTGCTTCTGAAAATATCTGCATGGCGAAGAGTTTCCAGACCTTGGCTGATTTATCATCGGCTCCATAAATCATTTCTACCGCTATTCCGCAGGGAGCGACCTCCCTCTCATACATGAAATCATCCATATTCTTTAACTTAATGAATTATGAATTAATCTTGGAAGCTCTTATCTTCGTGATGCGGTGTTTCTCGATCTGCATGATCAGGAAGCGGAACGGGCCTCTCTGCAGCGATTCCTTGTTTTCCGGGAAATCTCCCTTTATTTCAAGCATAAGGCCTGCAAGAGTCTCTGCGTCGCCTATATCGCCTAATTCCTCCTCTTCCGTATCTGTTACACGGCAGAAGTCGCTTATCGGTATTTTTGCATCAAACACATATGTGTCCGGCGAGATTTTCCTGTAAAGGTTTTGTGTCTCGTCATATTCATCGTCGATCTCACCTACGATCTCCTCAATTACATCCTCAAGTGTCACTATACCCTGTGTATCGCCATATTCGTCTATCACGATAGCCATATGTATCTTCTTAGTACGGAAATCTTCCAGAAGGTCATCGAGTGAACGCGATTCCGGGACGAAATAGGCGTCCCTTATCAATGCCTGCCAGCGGAACTTGTCATCCTTCGTCCCTATATAAGGAAGCAGGTCTTTTGAATACAGGATGCCCTTGATAGTGTCCTGAGTGCGGTCATAAACCGGAATACGGCTGTAGCCCGATTTCACTATCACGTCAAGCACTTCCTTGAAGTCGGCGTGATATTCTATATCGGTGACGTCTACACGTGATATCATGATCTCGCTGGCCCCCTTGTCTCCGAATGTAAGAATTCCTTCAAGCATCTCCTTGTCCTGTCCTTCCTGAAGGTCTGAAATTTCAAGTGCTTTCTCAAGTTCGTCGGTAGTAAGATTTTCCTGTTTCTTTGCCACTACCTTATTGATGATGACGGAAGACTTCACCAATATTGCAGATAGGGGGGAGAAAAGACCGGAAAAGAAGCTGATGCCGGGAGCCGCCATCAGTACCCACTTCAGACTACGTCCTCGGGCTACGAGTTTCGGAAAAATCTCTCCGAAAAGCAACAGCAGGAAAGTTAATAATACGGTTTGAAGTAGAAATCCGATGACCGAGGAATGGAATACTACGGCCTGATTGATGGCAAATGTCAGCAAAACCACCATAGTGATGTTGACAAGGTTGTTGGCAATCAGAATAGTGGCGAGAAGTTTCTCCGGGTTTTTGATCAATCTTAGGGCTTTCGAGGCATTTGGAGCTTCGTCCTCTTCAAGCTCCTCTATTTCCGATTGCGAAAGTCCGAAATATGAGATCTCACTGCCGGAAACGAATGCCGATAGGCACAGGCAGACAAGGGCGATCAGCACGATTATGCTCCATGATGTCCAGTCTGAGGGTGCATGGAAAGATAAGGCTGTGGTAGCAAGCTGGCTCAGGGCCAGCAATGGACTGTGTGCAGGTAAAGGGTCTGTATCCAATTTTCTGTAATAGTTGGTTATGTCTGCAAAATTACTATTTTTTGCTCATTCCACCAAATATCAACTTAATTTTCTTAATAAGTTAAGGGAAATCGGTAAGGACGCACGCTTCTTGCGTCCGCTAATGTAGTTGGCACAAAAGAAAAACGGCATCCATTTTCACAAATGAATGCCGCTAAGTGCTTTCCATAATACATTTTACTAACCTAACATCATGAAACTAATTTCTTACTTTATACCTTTAAAACAATCCGGAACCTCAAAGGTTTAAAATAAGTGTAATTTTTACAATTTTTAATATTCAGTATCCGTTTCTTCTATAGTAATAAGAATCGTTGATCGTTGATCGTTGATCGTTGATCGTTGATCGTTGATCGTTGATCGTTGATCGTTGATCGTTGATCGTTG
>JAIEBK010000174.1:0-3805 GCA_029070945.1 Muribaculaceae bacterium | reverse complement strand
GATCGTTGATCGTTGATCGTTGATCGTTGATCGTTGATCGTTGATCGTTGATCGTTGATCGTTGATCGTTGATCGTTGATCGTTAATCGTTAATCGTTAATCGTTAATCGTTTGAAAGATCTCGTCGGTCGTTTTGCTCCGTCTCCGTCAGGCCGCATGCATCTCGGCAACATTTATACCGCTCTTCTTTCGTGGCTTTCGGTGAAGTCACGCGGGGGTAAGTGGATTCTACGCATTGAGGATCTGGATCCGCAGCGTTCAAAAATCGAACACGCCCGTATGATAGAGGAAGATCTGCACTGGCTTGGACTTGAATGGGACGAAGGCGGACTTGACGGTATTGGTCCGAACGGTCCGTATGTGCAGAGCCGCCGTCATCATCTTTATGAAGATGCATTGGATCGTCTGAAAGCCACAGGTCTCTGCTATCCATGCACATGTACCCGAGCTGATATTCTTGCTACTCAGGCTCCTCATGAATCCGATGGGCGAGTGGTATATAAAGGTACATGCCGTCCTTCTGTCCTGCCTTCAGCATACGTGGAACGACCCGGGGCGGCAGTCCGTCTTGCGGTTACGGACGAAGATATTTCTTTTTCAGACAGAATCAAAGGACCGCAGACGGTTAATCTGGCCCGTCACTGCGGCGATTTTATAGTCCGCCGCGGCGACGGAGCCTGGTCATATCAGCTTGCGGTGGTAGTCGACGATGCAATGATGGGTGTGACGGAAGTCATGCGTGGCGATGACCTGCTCCTGTCCGCCGCCCAGCAGATCTATCTATATCGTCTGCTTGGGTATGAGCCGCCGGAATTCGCGCATGTCCCCCTTGTCTGCAATGAAGAAGGCCGACGCCTGTCCAAACGCGACCATTCCCTCTCCATGGAATATCTTCGTGACCATTATACTCCCCAGGAAATCCTCGGAATGGCCGCCCACCGCGCCGCCCTGACCCCGTCTGCCGCACCCATATCCCTTTCCTCCCTGCTTGATATTTATTACCGCACCCCAATCCCCAATTCAAAATTCTAAATTATTAAAATTCTCAATTCTCAATTCCCAATTCTCAATTATATAAAATTCTCAATTATATAAAATTCTCAATTCTCAATTCCCAATTCTCAATTATTTTTACTAATTTTGCAGTTTAAAAGCAAAATTAGTAAAAGATATGAGTGAATTAGCCACCAAATACAACCCGCATGAGGTTGAAGATAAATGGTATGAGTATTGGGAACGTCACAAAATGTTCCACTCCGTGCCTGACGATCGCGAACCCTACTGCATCGTGATTCCGCCGCCAAACGTTACCGGCGTCCTTCATATGGGCCATATGCTCAACAATACCATCCAGGATATCCTTATTCGCCGTGCCCGTATGATGGGCAAGAATGCTCTCTGGGTGCCCGGAACCGACCATGCAGCTATCGCTACGGAGACAAAGGTGATCCAGAAACTCGCGGAGCAGGGCATAAAGAAGACCGACCTTACCCGTGAGCAGTTTCTTGAGCATGCCTGGGACTGGACTCATACTCATGGTGGTATAATTCTTCAGCAGCTCCGCAAGCTCGGCGCATCATGCGACTGGGACCGCACTGCGTTCACGATGGATGAGCTTCGCTCGAAGAGTGTGACCAAGGTATTCTGTGACCTTTATGACAAGGGCCTGATCTATCGTGGCCTGCGTATGGTCAACTGGGATCCGAAAAACCGCACGGCTATCTCGGATGATGAGGTGAATTTCGTACAGGAACACTCGAAACTTTACTATCTGCGTTATTATGTGGCAGATGATCCGGAAGGGCGCTATGCTGTCGTGGCTACCACTCGTCCTGAGACTATCATGGGCGACACCGCCATGTGTATCAATCCTAAGGATCCGAAAAATGAATGGCTTAAGGGAAAGAAGGTGATAGTTCCTCTCGTTGGCCGTGAGATTCCCGTTATTGAAGACCGCTATGTCGAGATCGATTTCGGTACAGGCTGCCTTAAGGTCACTCCGGCGCATGACAAGAACGACTATATGCTCGGCAAGACCCATAATCTCGAGACTATTGATATCTTCAACGAAGACGCAACCCTCAACGAGCACGGCGGAAAGTATGCGGGGATGGATCGTTTTGAGGTCCGGAAGCAGATCGCAAAGGATCTCGAGGAGGCCGGTCTTATGGAGAAGGTTGAGGATTACACCAACAATGTAGGCTACAGCGAGCGTACCAAGGTCGCTATCGAGCCTCGTCTCTCGCTCCAGTGGTTCATTAACATGCGCCATTTCGCCGAGATCTCTCTTGCTCCAGTGATGGAAGATTATATCAAGTTTGTTCCGGAGAAATATAAGACTACTTACCGCCTCTGGCTCGAGAATATTCAGGACTGGTGTATCAGCCGTCAGCTCTGGTGGGGACACCGTATACCTGCTTATTATTACGATGTGGATGGTGAGACCCGGATCGCTGTAGCCGAGACAAAGGAGCTGGCTCTCGAGAAGGCCCGCAAGGAAAGCGGTCTTGACCTTCAGCTTGACGATCTTGTACAGGATGAAGGAGCACTTGACACATGGTTCAGCTCATGGCTCTGGCCTATCACGCTCTTCAACGGTATACTTGACCCGGACAATGAGGAACTGAAATACTATTATCCTACGGCTACCCTCGTGACCGGTCCTGACATCATCTTCTTCTGGGTTGCCCGTATGATTATGGCCGGATACGAATACGCCGGAGACAAACCTTTCAGCAATGTATACTTTACCGGTATAGTCCGCGACAAGATCGGACGCAAGATGAGCAAGTCGCTCGGCAACTCCCCTGATCCGCTTGATCTGATAGACAAGTTTGGTGCTGACGGCGTGCGTATGGGCCTCATGCTCTCCGCTCCCGCCGGCAATGACATCATGTATGACGATGCGCTTGTGGAGCAGGGACGTAACTTTGCTAATAAAATATGGAATGCTTTCCGTCTTATACAGGGATGGAACGTCGACGATGCTATTCCGCAGCCTGAGAGCTCAAAGATTGCTGTCGATTGGTTCCGCTCGCAGCTTTATAAGACGATGAACGAGGTCGAGGACCTTATGGGTAAGTTCCGTATCTCTGAGGCTCTGATGGCTGTCTACAAACTGTTCTGGGATGAGTTCTCAAGCTGGTATCTTGAAGTGATCAAGCCCGCTTACGGAGCTCCGATCGACGGCAAGACTTATGCGGAGACGATGAAATTCTTCGAGATGCTTCTGCAGCTTCTTCATCCGTTCATGCCGTTTATCACTGAGGAACTTTGGCAGCATCTGGCAGAGCGTAAGGATGGCGACAGCATCATGAACACAACTCTTCCGGCTCCCGGAGAGGTTGATGAGGCTCTGCTTGCCAAGTTTGAGACACTTAAGGAGATTATCACAGGTCTTCGCGCCATTCGCAAGCAGCGTCAGATCGCCAATAAGGAGGAAATTTCCGTTGAGGTGAAAGGTCCGCATGATGGCTCGCTTGACTCCGTGCTTCTGAAGATGGGCAATGTCAAGGACATCAGGCCTATTGAGGAGAAAGGTGCTACTTCCGTGGCATTCCTTGTAGGTCCGGTTGAATACAGCGTGCCTCTTGCCGACAAGATCAATGTCGAGGAGGAACTCGCAAAGCTTGAGAAAGAACTCAAGCGCTACGAAGGCTTCCTTGCCGGAGTGGAGAAGAAGCTTGCCAACGAGCGCTTCGTCGCCAACGCACCCGAGCAGGTGATCGCTCTTGAGCGTAAGAAGCAGAGCGACGCCACCGAGAAGATCGCGGCCATACGCGCCTCCATCGCCGCCCTGAAATAA
>JAIEBK010000173.1:4378-12179 GCA_029070945.1 Muribaculaceae bacterium | reverse complement strand
TTTCTTTATTTGTCTTTCGCGTATGCCTCGTCCAGACAATGTAGCCGTAGACGGCTATCACAAGATAGTAGATATTGATGGCGAAGTCTGCATAGATACCTTTGCTGAAGTAGATCCACATGGAGATGGCAGGCATCACCATGGATGCGTACCATAGCCGCCAGTCGGCGTGGTATTCCCACCAGAGGTAGAGAAGACCTACCAAGAAGCCTAATATTTCGAGAATTTTGTCAAGACCCATGGTTGATTTTATTAATGATAATTAAGACCCCATCTCATAAAATTTCAGAGTCCCTGGGGTCTAAAGCTAACTTTAACCGTATAGGGAGGTTAGGAAACCGCCTACCCATAAGTGACTTAGAATTGGAGGGTGACGGTGGCGAGGACGTTGGTGGTGGCCTGTGCGGCGAAGCCGGCATAGCGGTAGATCACCGGTTTGCCGTCTTCGAGATAGTAGCCTGCTCCGGCATAGCCGTTGTTGCAGTATTTCTCATTGAAGAGGTTGTAGACTGTCAGACCGACGCGAAGCTCCTTCATCCCCGAGATCTTTTTGAACGTATAGGCCAACGCCAGGTCAGAGACAAAATATGAATCAAGTTTCGCCTCAGCCGAACGGGCATTGTTCATATACTGGCTTGACACATAGCGGCTCATAAGGGATGCCTCGAATCCCTTCACGTTGAAGTTGAACGCATTGTGAAGGATGAAATCAGGAGAGAATGCTATCGGAGTATCGCCGCAGTCGATAGCGATGGGATTGGTCCACTCGTCCTCATATATGTATTCGGTGAAGTTCTTTATACGGTTGCGCGACAATGTAGCGTTGATCTGCCAGTCAAACCAACTGACTGGACGAAGGGCACCTTGAAGCTCGATACCCATACGGTATGACTTCGGAACGTTGACACTGATAGCGTTGCCGGTATCGGAAAGCTCGCCGGTCACTACAAGCTGATCCTTATAGTCCATGTAGTAAAGTCCGGCTCCGACACTGAACAGCGATGTTCCATAGGAATAACCGGCCTCGTAGTCGAACATACGCTCGGCAACAGGATAACGGGAAGGATCGCTGTCGGTGAAGTTGTCGCGTGTCGGTTCCTTATGAGCTACACTCCAGGAGGCATATGCACGGTGAGAACCTGCATTGTAGGAGACACCCAGCTTGGGATTGAAGAAATCCCATTTTCGCTTGAGATTAAGGATTCCCATCCCGTCGATGTTCCAGTCATAGTTGTCACTCACACCGCGAATCGAATAGTCGATGTGACGGTACTGGAGGTCGGCATATGCCGAAAATCCGGAACCGAAAGAGTAGTCTCCGCGAATGAACACGTTTGAGTCAAACTTGCGCCCTGTATTGCTATAGTATTCCTGCAGGGGATCAATCGCCCCAAGGAAGTTGCGCACCCACTTCACCTTTCCGAAATGGTTGCCGCGGTGCCAGTTTGCGGCGCCTCCGCCCACAATGGTAAGGGCATCCTTCTGATAGCGGACATTGAGCATTGCGCCGCCGAAATCATTATCGTTGAACTTCAGGCGGATCAGGTCAGACTTTTTCACGAGGTTTCCTTCAGCATCAATGAAAGGCTCAAGGCCGTATTCGGCAAGCGTACGTTTTGTCTTATACTGGTCGTAATAACCGTCACCTTTAGTATAGTGAAGAGTGGCATTAAGGGTCACGTACTGTCCTATATACTGATTGAGGAGCAGCTGGAAATGATGCTGGGTGAAATTATCGCACTGGTCGGGATAGTATGCCACGGAGCCGTCGGAAGCGGTATATTTTCCGCAAGGATTGTAGCGACGCCCGTATTCCTCCATCTCCTCCTTCGAGGCATAATCCCACGCCATATAGGTGCGTTCCTTACCGCCGAATGCAAGCAGACGAAGAGTTGTATTTTCCGCGCGATAGGCAAGCTGTCCCATATAGCTCCATAGCTGAGAGAACGCACGGTCTATATAACCGTCAGAGCCTATATGGCTGAAACGCGCGTCTACGCTCCAATGATCGCCGAAGAGACCGGAAGAAACCTTTACGGTCTCACGGTTTGAGTTGAAAGATCCGTAGGAAGCCGACACCATCGCGGAACGTTCTGTAGCCGGATAGTCCGTAAGCATATTTATAGAGGCTCCGAAAGCTCCGGCACCGTTGGTAGAGGTGCCCGCACCGCGCTGAATCTGAATGTCGTTGAGCGATGAAGCCAGATCCGGCATATTTACCCAATAGACATTGTGGCTCTCGCTGTCGTTGATCGGGACTCCGTTGGCCGTAATGTTAATACGGGAACCGTCGGTGCCACGCACACGGAGACTGCTGTAGCCGATTCCGGCTCCGGCATCGCCTGTCGAAATAATAGAAGGGGTCATTTCGAGAAGTGATGGAATGTCACGTCCGTCGTTACCTTTAGCTATCTCCTTGGAGTTCACATTAGTGAAGGCTACCGGAGTCTTCACACCTGCACGGTTTGCAGTCACCTCCACTGCATCAAGACGGGTTACAACACTGTCAAGGCTCTCAACGAGCGACGAGGCTCCGGCATCATCCGCCGAAGCATGGAGTGTCGAGGCGCACATAAGGGCCACACTCCATGAAAAGGTCTTTTTCATGTCTTCAAATTTTTCTTACGCCGGAATTACCCGGGTCAAGTTCAGAGGGTTTGTTCTCAGCCTTTCGGCACCCCTAAATTGAATATTTACTGCATCGTTGTTGGCGTTGTCGGCGTTTTTATCGTTTTCAACGTTGTCGTCGTTGTCGTCGAGAAAATGCAGAGCAACCTGACCATACCATAGATGCGGTTGCAAAGTTAATAAAAATAATTGAGACAACCGCAAATCGATATCAAATTTTTATAGATCCTCCTAAAACAATACTCCGTCGCTCAATGAAGTTGTTTCGACTTATTTACGAATATAAAAAATATCAACATAATATGAAAGGATCAATTCTTTTTATCAATCTTCCGCCATCTTTACGGCATCTTCCGCTTCATTCATCAGTCACGATGCCCGCATCGCTCCTTCTTCATCATGCGAAATCTGCTCGCAAAGCTGACGAAATCTTAATAAAAAAATAAGTCGAAACAACTTCAATATGAGTGACGGAGCAAAACGAAGAGAAAGGACAGGCTATCTGAATATTATCTCATGTATTTACGGGTAATCTCCATTATTCGCTGCATATACGCAGGATCCATGATCAGTTGCTTCATGAGCTCGCCTGAGTTTGTAGGCGCATTCAACATCTTCTGGCCTACCGGTGAGGACAACCATGCAGTGATCTGCTTAAGCTCGTCATAACTAAATATAGGGCGCCACAGATCCTTCACCATATTTACAGTGATGGGATACATGTAGTCTACCAGCTCCACAGACATCGCATGACAATCCTCCGCTGTAAGATTGTTTTTGAACAAATCCCCGTATGTTCCCTCTATAGCCTTTAAAAAACTTGCCTTATTACAAGACATGGCCACAGCTTCGTCAAGAGCAGCTTCATACTTGGAATCTTCCTGTGCGGCTACCGCAAAACAGGAAGCCAGCGTAAACAGAACAACAAATAAAATCTTTTTCATTTTCATGTATTTTATATATATTAAGTAGCTAAGAAAAATTAAACGACATATGTAACCAAGTAGACTGATAAGGGTCTTGATATGATACATCCGGCTAATTTTGGCCATCCCGGCCTTGTCGCTCAGTCGCTTAGCTCGCTAAGCTCCTTTACTCCGCAGCCAGCCTGACTCAAAATTATCTCGTATCTATCATATCATTAATTTCCCTTAGCTACTTATTGGATGATCGAATGGTTGCGGGAATCGGGGGAGAGGGCGGAGCGGCGCCAGGCAGGGAGGGACTGACGGTAACGGCGGAAAGCTACGGTGCGGAGGGAGTCTTCCCTCTCTATTTGCGCAGCGAGGCGAACCGCCTCCCTATCACCTACCTCCTCTCCGGAGCGGCGCAATACCCGGGCAAGCTGCCGGGCTTCGAAGTAAGCACTGTCTACGTGATGGCGGATGGTGAAGGGAATAATACGTGACGGATAACGTACTAACGCAGACTTAGCCACATGCAGTGCCTGATCGTGTCGGCCAACGGCGGCGAGCGATTCCGCAAGTCTTATAAGGGAGGAACGCTGCACGGCTGCCTGCGAAGCCACGTCAGCACCCGGATAAGGAGACATGTCGACACCACCCCACTTCAATTTCGGAAGGGCGTCGAGGGATTCATCTAACAACACTACAGAATCAGGCGTCAGCGGCATAAGCTTCCGGGCGAAAAGAGCCTGACGGGTGTATGGAAAAAATCCGATATATTTATTCTTCTGAAGATTCTGATGCCAATAGACAGGCCGAGGATAACGTGAGGCCGCATTGGACGCCACTATGTCGATCTCAGCCACCTCGCGCAGTCCGGCTATGGATCCCGCTCCTTTACCCGGGACCGAGAGCATATCGAATACCCAGCAATCTACTGAATCCCTGCCCATCATAAGCCAACGTTTTTTAAAAGAGGGAATCCCCGACATATCGGAATAAAGGTCTTTAATGGCCACCAAGGCAGCCACAGTATCAGAATCAACAGATGGGAAACGCCCCATATTATAGTTTCCGAGCGCGATATCCCCTTCCGTCGCCACCATACGTAATCCTTCATACCCATAACGAGGTATCATCAGCTGGCACACGTACCAATCACTTCCGAGATAAGCGTTGCAAATGACAGTCACGTCACGCCTCACACCCATCACCTCCTGAGCGAACCAAAGCGGGAAGATATAGTTGTCACCGTCTACAAAGAGAATGGCATCCTCATCAAGCGACTCAAGAAGATTGGAGGCATAATCAAGAGTTGCGGAACGATGGCTACGGTCATGATCACGCCAGTTCTCGGCAAGCATCCATATCGGAACCGCACAGACAAAGCATATCGCCACTCCCCTCGCCCAACGGCGGCGAACGGAGCGCAACAGCAGGAGCATTCCAAAACCGATCCAGAGGGCAAAGGTCCAGAAACTTCCCATAAACGAGTAGTCGCGTTCCCTCGGCTCTCCCGGCGACTGATTGAGATAGAACACTATGGCGATTCCGGTCATGAGAAACAGGACCAAGGATACCCAGGCGATGCGGCGCATCCTTACGGCAGAAAGCCTATGACGTGATCCTTTGAAAAGCCATACGATACCAATGACACCAAAAATAAACGGTATGCACCAATATATGTTTCTTCCGTGATTATCCGCACCTAATTCCGGCGGTAACTCAGACTGAGGGCCCAGCATCATATTGTCTATAGGAGAGAAGCCGGTGATGAAATTACCATGGTCTATCTCGCCGGTAGAGGGTACATCGTTCTGGCGACCGGCATAGTTCCACATCAGATAGCGAAGATACATATAGCCGATCTGATAAACTGTCATATAGGTCAACGACTGCAAGCAGGACGGACGCAGCCCATACTTCACCATAGGAGTTCCTTCTGCATCACGCATCGGCACAGGATGGCCGAGAGAATCATAAGCCTCGGATATACGCACCCTCACCATACTTGCCGAATCCATCCCTGTCCAGTCGCGATAGGCCGCTATGTCACTTTGAGATGACGCATAGATACGCGGAAACCACATATTGAGTTCAGGAGTCAGACGGGCTTCCGTACGAACGCCTGCCACTACATATCCTCTGTCTGACCCACCGGTGGTGATCCTATCGTTGAGAGCCTTGTCTTCATCCGTCAGATACCGGGAACGTTCCGGTATCCGGCCATTCTTTACCATAGGACGCATATCCCGGCCTTTTACCTCAAGAGCATTCCAGGAATAGTCGCGAACGGTATCACCTTTCCCATCAACAGAGACACGCTCCTGACGCATCACCCGGCTATAGGGAGTGCGACCATAGAAAAGAGGGGCCTTTCCATACTGCCTGCGATCGAGATAATCGGCCAGGCGGAACACATCGGAGGGATTACCCTCGTTGACCGGAGGATTGGCACAGGCTCTTATCGGGATTATAATGTAGACCGAGAAACCGACCATAACGGCTGCAAGGCACCAGAACATTACAGACACTTTCCGATAGCGACCGCCGCTCATTACCGCGCACACAACCACAACCGCGAGTGCGGCACTCCAGAAAATGATTGCCCCCGTCCAATACGGAAAGCCAAGGGAATTGACTGCTATAAGGTCAGCCCGGGCAGCTAAAGCCACCGATCCCGGCATCAAGACCTTAAGGATAAAAGCCACGACAGCACAACCGGCAATGAACGCAACGAAGATCCTACGGAATCCGGCTTTCTTCCCGTGCCTTATCCTGAATGCCATCACCATGGCAATGGCCGGAAGAGCAAGGAGATTCAGCTGATGAACGCCCAAAGACAATCCGATAACGTATAAAAGCGCCACAAGCCAGCGAATACGGGAACCCTTATTGAACTGAAACGCCCATTTCAGCGACATCCATACGGTGAGTGCCGACAGAAACAGAGACATGGCATAGACCTCAGCCTCCACGGCACTATACCATGCGGAATCAGACCAGGCAAAACATAGCGATCCGGCAAGCGAGGCAACCGATATCGCAAGGCATCGCCATATTTTATCTCGTCGTGCCGGCCATATCCACCGCATCAAGGAAATAGATACGGAGCAAAGCATCATGACGGCGAGGGCCATGAACACACCGGCCATCATATTGACCGCCCGCACCTGAAGAGCCGGATCGGAGAAAAAGCATGAGACGACACGATGAGTCAGCGACCAACCGGGATTGCCCGGAGGATGGCCGATTTCAAGCCGTAAGGCAGTAAGAAGGTATTCCGGACAGTCCCAGTAAGAAGCCCCGGGATCGACAGTAAGCCAATAGACAATAAGGGATGCGAGGAAGGCAAACCAGGGGACATAATTGAGAATTGAGAATTGAGAATTGAGAATTTTAAGAAGCTGTCCTGAGGCTTGCGGACGCACGGACCGTGCGTTCCTACCAGACTGTCGATATAGAATCTTCATTTGGTGATGCCTTTATCGAGAAGACGGCGCTTCACCTGCATACGAAGCCACGTGGGAGCTATTCCGACGAAAAAGATAGCGAGACGGTTGACAAAGCCGTTGATATACTGTTTCTTTCCTTTGAGCATTGCCTTTACGGCCTTGTCAGCGAAACGATCCGGTTTTTCCACCGCTCCAACCGTCACAGCGAGACGCATGAGATTGTCAGGCAATCCGAACAGGGAGGTAGCGATTCCTCCGGGGGCGGCTACAGTAGCAGAGGCACCGTAATCCTTCAGTTCATAATGAAGCGATCGGGTGAAAACCCTGATATAGGCCTTGGTGGATGTATACATAGCAAGTCCAGGCATCGGCATCCAGCATGACATTGAGGACATATTAAGGATTCGTCCGCAACCACGCTGCCTGAACCTGCGGGCGAAATAGAGCGACAGCATGGTAGTGGCACGCACATGAAGATCAATAAAACATGCAATCTTCGCTTCTGAAGTTTCGGTTAGTTCACGGAAACTGAATATTCCCGCATTGTTAATGACGAAATCTGCCTCGACATTCTTTGTAGACAGAAATGCAGCGATCATCGACACAGCCGCAGGATCCGTAAGATCAATCGTAAACGGAATCGCCTCAACTCCAAATTCATCCTTAATAGAAAACGCAGCTTTACGCAAAGGGTCGTTTGTGACGCTCACCATAACAAGCGAACATCCCCGACGCGCAAGCGCACGGCAGAATTCAATTCCTATACCGCCGTCGGCACCTGTGACAACTGCCCATTTTCCAGACAAATCCTTC
>JAIEBK010000173.1:0-4278 GCA_029070945.1 Muribaculaceae bacterium | reverse complement strand
GGAAGATCAGCGATAGTGCAGTGGCATGCCATCTCACGGCTGTACATGCGGGCTATGCAGTAGTTGACGTGCTCGCATCCGCAATGGTGCGAGGCCTCACGCGCAAGGCGGTTGATGAAATCCGGCTCACGGAGCAGGGCCCGACCCATCTGCACGAACTCAAAACCCTCGGACAAGGCCTTATCCATGCTTTCACCATCCACCACACCACCTACATATATGAGCGGAAGCTTCAGTTCGGAACGAAAACGCTTCGCTTCCTCAAGGAAATAGAGGGGTTTGAACGGCTCTTTCGGAATCATGTGTTTCCCTACCATTCTTACACCATATTTTAGCCACCACTGCTTCATATAATGGGTCATGCTATAGAGCGGCATCTCACCCCGCATCACATACATCGGAGCCTTGCTGACAAATCCGCCACTCAATACAATCGCATGCGCTCCAAGACGTTCTATCTCCTTCGCTATGGTGATGCAGTCGTCGATCTCAAGACCACCCTTGAAGCCATCGCGCATATTTGTCTTGACGATAATGCCCATATCGCTTCCGGCAGCCTTCATCACCTCTTCCAGACACATCCGCATGAAGCGCATGCGGGAATCAAGCGAGCCTCCGAATTCATCACGGCGGCGGTTGGTATAGGGAGAAAGGAACTGGGAGATGAGATAGCCATGTCCGGCATGTACCTCCACACAGTCGAATCCGGCATCGCGTGCAGTACGCACCGCATCGCCGAAATCACGGGCCATCTGCCGCAGCTCGTCCTTGCGCAGACCGCGCACTATCGTAGGAGAATATAAGTTGAACCCAGTAGAAGCTCCTACGGGAATGCCTCCGGCAGTCTTTATATGGGTCATGTTGCCGCAATGACCTATCTGTATCGAAGCTTTTGCGCCTCGCTCATGAATACCGTCTGTAATCACCCGAAGAGATCCTACAATCTCAGGACGGAGCCAGAGCTGCGTCTCAAACGAAAGCGCCGAACGATTGATTCCGGCATAGGCCAGGGTGGTCATTCCAACACCTCCCTCCGCTACGCTCCAGTGATAGTCACGCAGCATTTCCGTAGGGTTATTATCCTTGCCCATGCCTTCGAAAGCGGCGCTTCGTATCGATCGATTGCGCAATTCCACCGGTCCGATCTTTCCGGGGGTGAAGAGTCTGTCGAGTGAGGTCACCATATGAAGGGAATTATGTATTTTCTGTTTAATTTCGTAAATTCTTCGCCGAATTCCTGCACATAGCGGTCATGGAGCGACCGGGCGCGGGGGGCGAGGTTGGCGAAAGTCCAGAGCGCGAATATAACTCCGGGCAGGGACCATGTCAATACCGCATATCCTACCCATTCCGTGAATTCACCGAAATAATTTGCTGAAGTTACATAGCGGAACATCCCTCCTTTAGGTATGTAGTGGCGGTGGTCGCCGGGCTTACGGAGATGGCGTATTATATGGTCGGAATGGAGATTGACCAGCATTCCGACAAAAAAGATGACGGTTCCGGCAATAAACTTCAGACTATACAGCCAGGAATCGGGATATGCGTCTACGGGAGACACATAGAAGAGCCACCCACCGATGAGGTAAGCGTTGACAATATTGAAAACACATCCCATCAGGATGATCACAAGCGGCATACGGCTCTTCCCCTTTATCAGAAGAGGAAAAATGAAGGAGCGCTGGAAATAATGGAGCATGAAAATGGAGGCCATGGCGATAAGCGGCGTCTCGCCACGACGGCCGGAGAATGCCCACAGGAGCGCCATGCATATGAAGACAGGAGACTCCATCATGATCCAACCGAGGCGGTTGCCTACCGAGGGCCCCCATTTCGGAGTATAGAATATGCCGTAGCCCGGCGTTATGAAGCGTAGTCCCGCAAAGACCATGACGGCAAGCGCTATCATGACATATTCGACTGTGCGGAACACTATCGGGTCGAAAATTGCGTTCATGAATATATAGACATATACTATAGAGTCTTTTCTGAAAAAGACACTTAAGTCAATAATCAGGTGCAAATTTACTAAATTACCACGACATTTGCAAAATGAAGGCCCATAAACTGACACCCAGACCAATAATTAGCATAAACGACTATATTTCCGCACGTTTGGCCATGCTTCTTTTCATATTGATAATAAGCGTGGCGTCACCCAGCCGCAGTCTTGCAGAAAACCCGGTGTTTATCCCGAGTCCGACGCAAAAGGGTGTGCGGACATCGACCGATGTAATCGCCGTGACATTACCGGCCACCGCGCTGGCAGTGACTCTGATCGAGCGTGACTGGGAAGGGCTTAAAGAGGGAGCTTTGTCGGCTGCGGTCACGGCAGGAGTCACACTCGGACTTAAATATTTGGTAAAGGAGCAACGTCCGGACTTCAGCAACAGGCATTCATTCCCATCGGGACACTCGGCAGTCACTTTCGCGTCGGCCACCTATATAGGTCGCCGCTACGGGTGGAAATGGAGTATTCCGGCCTATGCACTCTCTGCATATACAGCATGGGGGCGAGTGTATGGGAAGAAACACTATTGGTGGGATGTAGCGGCAGGAGCTGCGATTGGAGCTGCAAGCTCAATGCTCTTCACACATCCTTACATGAAGAAACATGAAGCGGCGCTCGTACCTATGGCCACAGATACAAGCGCCGGAGTGTTGCTCAGTTTTTCGTTTTAAGGCCCCATCTCACAAAACGCACAACGCTTCACATCAGTCCTCGGAGGTGATGGTACGGTAGTCGGCGAGGAAATTCATAAGATGGAATATACCCATCGCCGTTCCTGCTATAAAACCAAAAAGAATTCCCAGACGGAAATATATATTGTCGCCTTTCCAAGCGAATGCTCCTATTATAGCGAGGACGAACGGCAACAGGACAGCGATAAACTGCAGATGGCGTTTCCTATAGAAAAGAGCCTTACCGATCACTTCCCTGACCGGCATCGTGACCACATCGATGCTACGGATTCCATTATATAACCATCTATCCATCACAGATGCCGTTAAGGCATAAAGGGCAAACGCTATGCTCAGACCGATTCGCCAGCTCATATTTCCCGGGAAAATATTGGGATTAAACATATAGCTCATGCTCAGCAAGATCAGAATGATACCCATGACTGAAAATCGTTTATAACGGTCTGCAAGATTCTGAAGCGCTGTCTTTCGCTTCCCGTTGACGATACTTTCGTAGGAGTTTGATTCGCTCCGGATCGCTACATTGGCATCCTGCCAGTCTTTTCTTAGATTGTCCATATTATTTCAATGATTAATGATTAATTACTCTTGGTCGGCGTGCGGACGTACGGGCCGTACGTCCCTACATTGAGACAGGTCTTGTGCAGAAAATACTAAATTCCGGATAATTCGTTGTGCATTGACTTTAGTTTTTCCTTGGCACGGTGCAGGCGGGTAGCCACGTTATTGCGTTTAAGACCTATGGTCTCGGCTATCTCCTCATATGAATACTCATCGAGCCACATCATCACGATCGCCTTGTCGATCGGCCCCAATGTAGCGATACACTCATAGATATCTTTTACGGCCTCTTTTTTTTCCTGAGATTGGTCCGGAATAAGTATCACCTCGTCGAGAGAGGTCTGCGGAGGTTGTTTGCTTCGGACACGAAGTGTGGATACGCAGGTGTTGAGGGCAATGCGGTATACCCATGTACGGACTGAGGAGTCAGCCCTGAATGAGGGCAATCCTCGCCATATGTTGACCAATACGTCCTGATAGAGGTCTTCGAGATCCTGCGAGGTATGGGCATAGCCAAGACATATCCGGCGTATCATCGCGTCATGGTCGGCGATCGTACGGTCGAAAAGCCAGTAGAGTCCTGTCGCCCGGGGAGCTATGCCGAGTGCATCCGCGAAGCGTAGGATTATGGTTTTCATCGTTGTCATCGTTTTCGTCGTTGTCATCGATGGGAAGGTTATCGAAGCAATCATAATGTTGTCTTTGTTTTGTAGTGTTAGTCGCGGAAAAGGGCACTATAGTTTCACCGGCTTAAAAAAATTCGCGGAAAAATAAAAAAAGCGGAAACCAAAAGGAATCCGCAAAAATAGAGAATTAATGAATGAATGACGAAGTGGGCGAAGATGGATTCGAACCACCGAAGGTATAAACCAGCAGATTTACAGTCTGCCCCATTTGGCCACTCTGGTATTCGCCCGATGAAGACCCCACATCGCGTGGGTTTCACGTTGCAAAATTACGAATAAAATCTGACTCCACCAAATATTTCCACCTGTTTTTTGTATCAATTCTCAC
>JAIEBK010000172.1 GCA_029070945.1 Muribaculaceae bacterium | reverse complement strand
AAGATAATGTTGTGAATGTTGAAATTTAGTGCTATCTTTGCAAGTGAAAAAACTATTTAAGATACTTTCGATAATATGTTCCGGAAAACGATATCTTTATTATTGGCCTTGATCCCCTTCGCTGGAATGGCCCGGACTGAGCTTACTGTTGATGAAGTAGCTGCTATGTCTGCTTCTAAATCCTACAAGGAGGTAGGAATCCATGATCCGTCGATCTATTTCGATCCTGCACATGACATGTATTATATGATGGGGTCGCATATAGGATTTGCCAAAACCTCCGATCTTCTCAATCTGACTGGTATCGGCAGTCAGGGGGTATATACTAAAAGTTATTCGCAGGAATTCAAGTCATCGCCCGAGCACACCGTGCAGGTGACACGCGACGGCGTGACCACCACCGGGATCTTGCCCTCGTTTGATGCCGGTGCGTTCTGTGCCACCTATGCAGGTATAAAGGTCGGTGATCGTCAGCCCACGACTGAAACCGCATGGATATCCGGTGATCAGTGGGCTCCGGATGTCATCTACAATCCCAATATGGGAAAATGGTGCATGTATCTTTCGCTTAACGGTGACTACTGGGCTTCCACTATCGTCATGCTTACATCCGACAGTCCGGCTGGCCCGTTTAAGTATCAGGCACCGGTAATCAGCGGAGGATTCAACGGTCAGACCTATTCCGGAAAAAGTGTATCATATAAGGATACGGATCTTGAGCTGGTGCTTGGACCGCTCGACCAACTTCCTTCACGCTATAAGACCTCAGCCTGGGGCAATCTCTGGCCTAACTGTATCGATCCCTGCGTGTTCTTCGATGATGAAGACCACCTATGGATGGTCTATGGCTCATGGTCGGGAGGAATTTTCATTATCAGACTTGACAGCAACACCGGACTGCGCGACTATACGTACACTTACGAATCCAAGACCTATAGCGGCAAGGCTCCAAACGGAGCTTCGTTTACAGGCTATACGAGCGATCCTTATTTCGGCAAACTTATCGCGGGAGGATGCTACGTATCGGGCGAGGGCGCTTACGTTCAGAAAATAGGCGATTACTACTATCTCTTTGTCACTTACGGCGGTCTTGCACCCGACGGAGGATATGAGATGCGTATTTTCCGTTCTTCCAATCCTGATGGACCGTATGTGGACGGCACCGGCGCTTCGGCGAAATATACGCAATACACTTTAAATTTCGGAGCTAAGGCGGGTACCAACAAAGGAATGAAAATCATCGGTGCTATGAACAACTGGGGCTCTATGACAGTCGGAGAATGCGCAGAGGGCCACAATTCAGCTATTACTGATACGGAAGGTGATTCGTTTGTGGTCTACCATACGAAATTCAACAATGGTACGCAAGGTTTCCAGGTGCGTATCCGTCAGCTATTCGTCAACGAGAAAGGGTGGCTGGTGGCCTCTCCGTTCCGATTCACAGGAAAGCAGACACGTCAGGCTGATATCGACCGGACCAGGCTGTTCACTCCGGAGGAGATCGAGGGTACATATAAGCTTCTGATCCATCCGTACAGACTGAATCATAACAATATGGCTGAAGCCACACCTGTGACGGTCACCTTGTCTGCCGACGGCAAGATCACAGGCGACCGGAAAGGCACCTGGGCATACTCCGAGGATGGAAAATCATATGTGACCTTGCGTATCGACAATATTTCCTATTTCGGCGTGGCACTCAACCAGAATGTGGATGGCTACAAAGATATGTCCGCCATATGTTTCACTGCCGTAAGCAACCAGGGAGTTCCGGCATGGATGTATAAACTGACTCCCAAAGCAGCCCTTGCCGAGGCATATCGTAAGATAACACAGGATTTTATCGGTTCTGATATGTCGAAGATCAAGGCTGATGCGCCCCTGATAGACAATGTATCCGTAAAATATGACGCAAGAAACGCGCTTACCGGAGAGCCGGAACCGGAAACCCTTTCGCCGGAAGGTTATTATACTCCTACAGCCGACGGCCATGCCATCACCATATCGGTTGAGCTTAACGCCGGTGACTATTCACTTAAGCTCGGTCCATATACACGTCAGACAAGAAGCGGAGATTATCAGCCGGAGACAGCCGTATATTATCCAGTATCACAGCAGAAAAATGTCAACGCCGGCTGGTGGAGCAACTTCTCTGCCGATAGCTATGAGCTCTTGCAGGGCGATATGGCAGACTTCCATTTTCTCAACTATTCCGACATGGGTGAGAACTGGCATAACTGGGCTCTTTATGGGGCAAGCACCACTCACGGAGCAAGCGGTTACAACGAATATTTTGGAATCCGTTGCGATAATTGGGACAATGCCACATCAAGCAGCAACGGATGTACCTGCAACTTCAATTGGGACACCTTCAGGAGCGATATGAACGGATCCCGGGTAGACATGCACACCGAGTATGGCGACGATGGGGTTTTCCTGATGAATTCCGTTATTACGACAGCCGGTGGTGTAAGTTACAGCTATTCGTATGAAAAGTCTCTCGGTTCTGATCCCGGCCGGATAACTCTGTTTTTTGTCAGTGAGAAGTCTTACATTGACGGCTCCGGACTTGAGAATGGTGTGACCGGAGTCATTGATGAAAGCAATCTGCATGACGGCCGTACCTACAATGTACTGGGGCAGGAGGTAGACGACACTTATAAAGGCATAGTCATACGCAACGGTAGAAAACTTATCCAGCGATAACGATGCCGATGGAGACTATAATAAATATTGCCGGCTATGGCGCCGCGCTCTGCATGATATTCGGGTATCTGCCTCAGGCGATAGCGACTATCCGCACGCGCGACACCGACGGCATAGCTATGCCTACATTCCTGATGCTGGGACTTGGGTCGGTGCTTTTCGTCGTTCAGGGAATCCTGCTCGGCAATATTCCAATAGTTATCACAAATACGATAGCCTCTGTCTCTTCCATAATAATATTCGCCATAAAGATCCATAACGATCGTAAAAAGAAAAAGAATACAAAAGATTCCTGAAAAAACAATGAAAATATTGCTTACCGGCGCAACGGGTATGCTTGGAGGATATCTTCTTCCCATACTGAAAGATGGAAACGAAGTCACGACCATTCAGCGCCATGGCGCCGATATCATATGCGACCTTACCGCCGATATTCCGGATTTTGGCGAGGACAGGTATGACCTTGTGGTGCATGCCGCAGGATCTACTGACGACGACTCGGCTTTCTCCCTAAACCTTGAGGGAACCCGGCGTCTGCTGCAGGGACTGGAGAAGAATCCTCCTGAAGCACTTGTGTATCTATCCAGTTGGGAAGTATATAGTCCCGACTCAGGAGAGAACGTGAATGAAGATCATCAGACGTGGGCCGCCACCAAAACGGGTCAGTCAAAGGCGCGCGCCGAGCAACTTGTAAAGGAATGGTGTGATCAAAGAAACGTCACGCTTACTATTCTCCGTCCGGCCCGTATGTTTGGCAAAGGAGTGCATGGTGAGATGAAGAGACTCTTCAACGACGTGGTGAACGGCCGGTATATCCACGTCAGGGGCAATGAAGCACGTCTGAGCCTTGTGTGTGCGATAGATGTTGCCGAGGCTGTAAAAAGACTTCACTCAATAGGAGGAACATACAATATCTCCGATGGAAAGGGAGCGACATGGATAGCCCTTGCCGAGGCTATGAGCGCCAATTCCGGTGCTATGAAACGGCAGACATTCCTGCCGGAACAATGGGCGCGGACAGCATGGAGACTTGCATCCTGGATTCCGGCCGTCAGGGCATCTCTTTCTCCGGAAGTACTCGCGCATCGAAGCAAGACACTGACTTTATCCGATTCGAGGATACGGGAGACTCTTACAGACTGGAATCCATATCCTGCAATCGAAGTCATAAGCCGGCAGTGTGGATCATATCCATATTCACAACATTGACAATGGGAATGATAAAGGAAATAATCGATGGAATGGCTTCTTTTGGAAAGGCTGTGCTGCTGTCGCGCCGGCCGTCTCCTGCCGGGAAGCCTAAAGCTGAGCGCCTGATAATAATGGGTAACGGACCCTCCCTTCGCGACACCATCGACTGTCATGCGGAAATCTTGATAAACAGTCGTACATTGGCAGTAAATTTTGCGGCCAATGCGGAGACATACAGTGTCATCAGGCCCTGTCTGTATGTGCTTGCCGATCCTCATTTTTTTCGTACAGGGTCAGATGGAAAATCATCCGATCCGAATGTTGTAAGGCTTTGGGATAACATCGCCGCTACCGACTGGCCGATGACGCTGTATGTGCCGTGCCGTGCAAAAATTCCCGGTTTCATCGGAAAAAACAGCATGATAGTTGTGAAAAGATTCAATCTTACACCCGGTGAGGGACTCCGCGGCCCCGTACATTGGCTTTACCGCCATGGACTCGCTATGCCTCGCCCCCGCAATGTGCTGATAGCCTCCATCATGGTCGCGCTGAGAGAGGGCTACCGCGATATCGCCATAGTCGGGGCTGATCATACATGGAGCCGCGAACTCTGGGTTGATGACCGTAATCGTGTCATATCTGTCCAGAAACACTTCTACAAGGACAACGATAAGGAATTCGAGCGAGTGGCGCAGGAATACGCGGGATATCATCTTCACGATATCCTCAATAGTCTTACCATAGCCTTTCGCTCCTACCATCAGATAGCGAAATTCTCCGATGAAATCGGAGCAAAAATCACTAACTGCACCCCCGGAAGCTTCATCGATGCTTTCCCTCGTGGAAATCTGAAAACATAAATCGATTGCAACGATGAAACCGATGATAACTTCGAAAACCGGTGGTCTTCTGGCACTGTCTCCGATGATGGTGTTCCTTGTGCTTTATGTAGTCGTTTCGGCGCTGATAGGGGATTTCTACAGAATCCCTATTTCGGTTGCGCTTCTTGTAGCGTCGATGTGGGCTATCGTCATCTTCAGGGGGCATCCTTTGAAGGAGCGTATCGAGACATTCTCAAAGGCCGCCGCCAACAGTGACATCATCTACATGATATGGATATTCGTGCTTGCCGGAGCATTCGCGTCGGTTGCTAAGGAAATCGGAGCGGTGGATGCGACGGTAAGTTTCACTCTTAATATTTTCCCGACGCAATATATAGTGCCTACTTTGTTTGTAGCGGCATGTCTGATCTCATTCTCGATTGGCACTTCGGTGGGAACTGTAGTGGCCTTGACACCGCTGGCAGCGCAGCTCGCGTCAGCGGAAGGAGACAATGTGGCTTTCTTTGTAGGTGTAGTGCTCGGCGGTGCCTTTTTCGGCGACAATCTTTCCTTCATATCCGACACGACTATCGCTGCCACGCGCTCGCAGGGGTGTTCGATGCAGGATAAGTTTAAGGTCAATCTCTGGATAGCGCTTCCTGCTGCGGTGCTGACTCTTGTCTGGTATGTGCTGTTTGTTCCGGAGGTAGCTGTCACCGAGGTGCCGGACCCCGGCGATCCATGGCTTATGCTTCCTTATCTTGTGGTGATAGCCACAGCTGTCTTGGGCTTAAATGTGACGCTTGTGCTTACCTTGGGGATTCTCTCGGCAGTAATCCTCGGTCTGATTGGTGGAATAGGACTCCTGGATATGGCCGGATTTGCAGGTGCCGGCATCGACGGGATGGGCGACCTTATAATAATCACTCTTCTGGCCTCCGGTATGCTTGGGGTCATTAAGGCATGCGGAGGTATCGACTATATCCTTGGAGCCATGACTGCAAGGATATCTGGCCTGCGGGGTGCTCAGGGCACTTTGGCAGTGCTCGTCGGTATTGTCAATCTCTGCACGGCCAACAATACAGTCGCCATCATCACTGTCGGTGGCCTTGCCAAAGATATCTCCCGCCGTTTCGGGGTGGATCCTCGTAAGAGCGCGTCGATCCTTGACTCTGCGTCCTGCATTGTGCAGTGCCTTATTCCATATGGAGCCCAGACACTGCTTGCCACGTCTCTTGCGGGTATCTCTCCTGCGGCTCCGTTTCCATATCTGTATTATCCGTGGGCTGTGGCATTGACACTCTTTCTCTCCATTGTCTTCCTGTTTCCGCGCCGCTATTCGAAAAAATCTGAGATTCCCGCGAAATCCTGATAGTTAAGAGATATAGCGGGTGATGCCGGCATCTCTGTACTCATCCGCTGTCTTTCCCGGCCCTCCTACGAGTATCGTGAGGTTAGGATATGCCATTGCCGTCGGAAGGTCGTCCGTGTGGTCGGTCAGGAAGGATTCGAGACGTAGCCGCTCATCCTGAAGCAGCCGTTCTATGGCTTCATGCTTGGCATGTCGGCTCAGTTCCTTGTAATCCTGCAGTCTGTCGGTGAATTCTGTGGCGAGTACTCCGTCATATCCTAAACGTCGGCATATCTGAAGGGCGTATTCCTCGGCTGCGGCGGTGGCGATATAGGTGAGACATCCTCTGTCCCGTCTTGTCCGGATGTATTCTTTTACTTTTGGATTGACTGTCAGAAGCATACTTTCAGCCATATCCTCCCAGTCGGAATCATGAAGATGGTGTCTGGCGGCTTTGGTCAGGTGCCACTTCATGGAGCGATGACTGACGATACGCATACATCTTAAGGTCATCCACCAAAGGCTGCCGATAGCCGCTCCGATGGCTTTACGCCTCATAAGCATCCACGGTAAGCGGCGCATGAATATGTGCATGGAGTTGGCGGCAAGCATGGTGCCGTCAAGATCCACGAAAGTGACGCCTTTCAATTGCCCTTGTAATCGTTCGACCATGGAAATCTAATTAAAGTTCTGTTACGGTATAGTGTGTAGTTGGCCCGGATACGCGGATGTACGGTTGTCTCTGTAATGACAGCTATGATGATTGTCGTGTTCGGGTTGGTTTTCTTAATTGCGTCCGCTATGGCGGATAGAGTGTCGCCGCTGTCGATCGCATCATCTATCAGCAATATGGCCGGGCCGGTTTCTCCGGTGAGTAGTGTCACTAATCCTTCCGGAATCCGGACATCTGGAAGGGGAACATTTTTTTCAGATTGCCTGAGCATTCCGAGCATAACGGCTTCCATTATGCGCATTGCGTTCAGTATAGGCACGGGAAGTCTTTTCAGAATCCGGCTCATCCCGCCGCCTTTTCGTTGTGTGGAAGGACGCTGAAGGGTCACGTCAAACCTTACGCCGTAGTCTCCGGCTGGAAAATGCCTGCAGAATGCATCGCATACGAGTGATCCGCCACGCCTCACCGCTACGATTGCATCGAAGCGGCACGTCGAGCCTGTTTTGACTGCTTCTGCCAGTCTGGCCGCATGTTTGTCGAGTTCAGTGGGGCTTAACGTGATAACCTGCATAGTAGTCTGATAGCCGGCATCCCGAGATAGGAGATCAGGGCGCCGAGTTTATTTTTAATTCTTACCTTTCCGTCTGTCAGTTCGTTGGCCCGCAGTTCCTTTATGACTTTAAGGCATCTCTCCCTCTGTTCGGGATTGTCTATGCCATGTCGCGTCATCTCCACGAGCATATTGAAGTGGGCTGAGAACCGGCGGTCCTGAGCAGCCCGGAGCAACGCCGGAGTTCGCATGGACATATGAGCTGCCATGCGGTCGGTGACGTCAAGCACATCGAGCCGGGCCTGACTCCATGTATTTATGAAGCTGCCCGGATTGTCGCGATAGAAGTAAACGGTGCGGTCCAGTATGCATACCTTGTCGGTACGTTCGAAGGCCCGGTAGAAAAGATCGAGGTCCTCATATCTGCATTGACGGAAACGGAGCGGACGTTTGCCGTTGAATACCGATGAGTGATACAGCATACCCCAGGGATTGTTGAGTATCTTCATCTGGTAGAGGCCGATAAGGATGGCTGTGTCGGATGGCACCGTCATGGACTGTCCTTCTCCTGTCGGCATATGGCGTGGAATCCCTCTGGTATATCCTCCTGCCACTATCCCGGCTCCGCTTTTTGCGGCTGCGGTCATCATCGTTTCGAGAGCGTCAGGTGGCATTATGTCATCTGCGTCCATAAATGCTGTCCATTCTCCCCGTGCGCTGTCAAGGCCTGCGTTACGCGCGGCAGAAACTCCGGCGTTCGGTTGGCGTATAAGCCGGAACCTTGAATCCTTTTCGCTATACTCTCGGCA
>JAIEBK010000171.1 GCA_029070945.1 Muribaculaceae bacterium | reverse complement strand
TCGCAGATAAAGGCTATCAGAAAGGGTGCTCAGGTGATAGTGGCGACTCCCGGTCGTCTTATAGACCTCATCAAGAGGGGAGTGGTGAAGCTCGAAAGCGTGAATACAGTCATACTTGACGAGGCTGACGAGATGCTCAACATGGGCTTCATCGATGACATCAACGAGATTCTCTCTCATGTTCCTGAAGACAGGAAGATGCTGATGTTCTCTGCTACTATGCCGAAGGAAATAGCAGGCATAGCCCGTAAGTTCATGAAGGATCCGGTGGAATTCGTCGCAGGAAATAA
Organism: Muribaculaceae bacterium; assembly: GCA_029070945.1. Taxonomy (GTDB): domain Bacteria; phylum Bacteroidota; class Bacteroidia; order Bacteroidales; family Muribaculaceae; genus Lepagella. Next base: position 16,142 of record JAIEBK010000171.1, on the reverse strand, counting down.
GAACGAGGGTTCGAAAAACGTCAAGCACGTTTACTATATGGTCAAGGCACACGACAAATATCTTGCGCTTAAGCGTGTGGCCGATAATAATCCTGATATATACGGTATAATATTCTGCCGTACTAAAAAAGAAACGCAGGAAATAGCTGATAAACTTATAGCAGACGGATACAACGCGGACTGTCTGCACGGTGATCTATCACAGGCGCAGCGAGACCTTGCTATGAAGAAATTCCGCGACCACGTGACGCAGCTTCTTGTGGCTACCGACGTTGCTGCCAGAGGGCTTGACGTAGACGATCTCACGCACGTGATCAACTATGGACTACCTGACGACGTGGCTGTCTATACCCATCGTTCGGGGCGTACGGGCCGTGCCAACAAGACAGGTGTGTCTGTGGCTATCATACACTCCCGGGAACGCAGTAAGCTCCGTGAGATAGAGAAGAGGATAGGCAAGACGTTCGAATATAAGAAAGTGCCGACCCCCGACCATATCATAGAGAAGCAGATATATAATCTTGCCGATCGCATAGAACGTGTAGAGGTGGATGATGTGCAGATAGAGAAATTCCTCCCGGGTGTACGAAAGAAACTTGAATGGCTGTCTGAGGAAGACCTACTGAAGCGTGTGCTTTCTCTCGAATTCAACCGTCTGCTCGATTACTACCGGGATATGCCCGACATCGATCTCAATGCCGACGACAAGAGGGATCGGAGTGACCGTAAGGAAAGGGGTGATCGAAAGGAGCGCGGTGAACGCCGCCAGCGAAGCGACAAAGACCGTCGCACTGCGGAGGAAGGATATGAGCGTCTGATGGTCAACATTGGAAAGGCACAGGGTTTCTTCCCGGGCAATCTTATGGAGCTGATCAATCGTTCTGTTGTGGGCGCAAAGCCCGAGATAGGTCGAATTGATCTTCTTCCGGAGTATACTTTGTTTGATGTAAGGAAGAAGGATGCGCGCAAGGTAGTGGATGCCTTGCGGAATGCGGATTTCTTTGGCCGGAAGGTAAGGGCCGAGTTTGCAACAGACCGTGACTATTCCCGTGAGGCTAAGGATCGTGCTAAGAAGGCCGACGCAAAAAAGCGGAAGGCCGAGAAGAACGCACGCACGGATTATGAGATGTCTCTTGGTGCTCCTGCCCCCTCAAAGAAGAAAGATAAAAAGGAGAAGAAGGCTAAGAAAGCCGAGGCTCCGAAGTCTAAGTATAACGGAAACTACGACATATTTAAGAAGAAATGACAATATCTTCAGTCTGGCCGAGAAAGACATGGTCACATAATTTGCTTCTTACGGTATTTTGCCTCGTGATTTCAGTCACGGGGCATGCCGCTGTGTATGTGCCTGAGTCCTTAACTGCGTCAAAAGTGTTTGCAGACGTACCGCTTGAAGTACTTGACATGCTGCGGCCTTCCACCCGGCTTGATATGCTTGACTACTATACACAGGCCGATAGTATTTTAGTTGCGACTGACGCTCTCGGTGGGGGCAGTCGCTTGGAAACGGTGACCCCCGACTATATAAAGGTTTCGGTGACCCCTGTCAGCACACTTGAGATTAAGATTCTGGGTGAAGGTAAGCGTCAGATTGTCATGACCCTTTATACCACAGGAGGAGATGGAGTTGCCAAGGATACAGACGTGAGGTTCTTTGATTCCAGACTTAGGCCGCTTGATGCTTCAAGATTTCTTAAGGCTCCGAAGATCACAGATTTCTTCTCTCTTAAGGACAGCGGTATCAGTGAGAAGGAACTTGGCGAGAAGATTCCATTTTCAACTGTAGTATATACTACAGGACCCGGCGAAGCGCTTCTGGACGCAACCCTCACTTCACTCGAAGTAATTTCTCGGGAAGACAGAGAATTACTGACGCCTTTCTTAAAACCGGTTCTTTCTGCCAGGTGGAATGGCCGGTATAAATTCTAAATTCACAATTACGATAAATATGAAGACAAGAGTAAGATTTGCTCCCTCCCCTACAGGCCCGCTCCATATCGGTGGAGTGCGCACTGCGCTTTTCAACTATCTTTTCACCCGTCAGCATGGCGGAGATATGATCCTGAGAATCGAAGACACTGATAGCCGTCGTTTTGTGCCTGGTGCAGAAGAATATATCTGCGAGAGCCTCGACTGGCTTGGTATAAAATTTGACGAAGGTGTCCGTGAGGGTGGCCCACATGGCCCCTACAAGCAGAGCCAGCGTCGCGACATCTACCGTAAATACGCCGATCAGTTGCTTAATGATGGAAAGGCCTACATTGCTTTCGATACTCCCGAGGAGCTTGAAGCCGCGCGTGCCGGACAACCGAACTTCCAGTATGACGCACATACACGAGGCTCCATGCGCAACTCGCTTACCATGCCTGCCGAGGAGGTTAAGCGTCTGATCGATGAGGGGCATCAGTATGTCATACGTTTTAAGACGGAGCCTGATATCGATGTCAAGGTCAACGATCTTATTCGTGGCGAAGTGGTGATAAATTCTAATATAATCGATGACAAAGTGCTTTACAAGAGCGCTGACGATCTTCCCACATATCACCTTGCAAATATTGTCGATGACCATCTGATGGAGATTACCCACGTGATACGTGGTGAGGAGTGGCTTCCTTCCGCCCCGCTTCATGTCCTTCTTTACCAGGCATTCGGATGGGAAGACACTATGCCTCAGTTCGTGCATCTTCCATTGCTGCTTAAGCCTGTAGGCAACGGCAAGCTATCGAAACGCGACGGAGATAAGCTCGGATTTCCTGTTTTCCCGCTTGAATGGCATGATCCTAAGAGCGGCGAGATCTCATCGGGCTATCGTGAGAAAGGATATCTTCCGGAAGCCGTGGTCAACTTCCTTGCGCTTCTTGGCTGGAATCCGGGAGATGACACTGAGATCATGAGCATGGACGAGCTGATCTCTAAGTTCTCTTTCGATCACTGCTCGAAGGCTGGGGCGAAATTTGATTATAAGAAAGGCATCTGGTTTAATCATGAATACCTGATGCGCATGGATGACATGGCGCTTGCCGAGCTCTTTATGCCTGTATTGAAGGAGCGGCTTGCCGAGATGGGAAAGAATGCCGACGATTTCGGTATGGACTACGTTGCCAAGGCAGTCGGAATGGTCAAAGGCCGTATTGAGTTTGTTCAGGATCTATGGGCTCAGGGTGATTTCTTTTTCGTGGCTCCTGAATCATATGCTGAAAAAGACGTGAAGAAGCGCTGGCAGGAAGATACTCCGCGCATTATGGCGGAACTGATAGAGGTTCTTGAGGGTATTGATGATATGTCGTCGGCCAACGCGGAGAAAATTGTGCTTGACTGGATCGCAGAGAAAGGTTATCATCTCGGCAATGTTATGAATGCTTTCCGTCTCGCAGTCGTAGGAGCATGTCGCGGTCCGCATATGTTCGATATCACAGAGCTTATGCCTAAAACTGAGGTCATCGCCCGTATACGTAAGGCTATTGAGAAGATTTGTTAAAACTCAATCCGAATGAAATAAATATTGAAGGATGTGCGTTTTCCTTTATAGGGTGTACGCGCATCTTTTTTTTAACGACAAAAACGACAATTATCAATCTAAATCTTTTTCTGATGAAAAAATCTTTACTCGCAATCATGTTGGGAGTTGCGGCTCTTGGCAATCTTGAGGCCGCGACCTATGATTTTTCATATGTCAACGGAATTCAGGATTACCTTGGACTCCGTGCTGCAGAAACCTACGACGTTGCTATTTTCCTTCCCGGAGACCTTTTCGAGGGATTCTCAATTAAAGGAATAAGCGCCAAGGTAAATAGTTCTGGAGGAGTGTCTTCATACGCTGATCCATCCCTATGGCTTTCAGGCAGTCTTGATCTTACCGGTAATAGTTTTACCCCTGGAATAGCATCATATCCAAGCGAAATCCAGACCGACGGTACTCTTTCTGCAGCGCTCCCGGAAGGGTATTCCATAACTTCATCCGGAGTATATGTCGGATATACGCTTACTGTCAGCAAACTTAACAATGGCACACAGTATCCCATGGGGTTCGATAACAGTTCAGATACGAACTCCTTCTTCTGCCGCACCAATAAAACGATGCCCCAATGGTCGAATATTGCTGCGGAAATGAAATATGGCGCTGCTATCACTGTAGTGCTTGAATCGGATAATGTTCCGGCTCATTCCGTTGCTATCTCTTCCATAAAGGATCCCTTATATGTTGAAGTCGGAAAACCGACTCCCGTCAAAGTCGGACTGGCGTCTTTTGGAGAGGAAGCAGTGACATCTGTCGATATTGAGTACTCGATCGATGGCCATGACGGTACAGCTCGTTTTGACCTTCCAGAGACAGTGCCGGCAGGGCTCTACAAGAAGTTTGACGTGACACTTGAACTCCCTGCATTCGACAATAAGTTTGCCGGTGAATATTCATTTGCCGTGACTAAAGTCAACGGTCAGCCTAATGAATCGGCAAAGGGAAAGAAACTCATTTATATGGCTTCTTTTTCCGAGCTTCCTGCGCATCAGACTCTGATCGAAGAGTATACAGGCACATGGTGCCAGTATTGCACACGTGGATATGCCGCGCTTGAATACATGAGGGCGAACGAGCCGGATTTTGTCATTGCTGCTTTTCACAATCAGGATCCTATGGCGATAACCAACAATTATCCTTCGGCAGTTTCGGGATATCCTTGTGTTTTCCTTGACAGATATTATTCAGGAGACCCTTATTGGGGCACAACCGTACAGTATAGTGAAAAGTTACTTATTGTTGATGAGATCAAGGCCCTTAATGCGGAAATTACTCCATGGGGTATTGAGGTTTCTCATAAGTGGGAGGACGACAATCATCTTGTAGCTACCGCTGATGTGTGGAATATTCTTGGATATGAAGACGAAAAGTATGAAATAGCTTACCTTCTGGTGTCTGACGGCCTTCAGGGTACGGCCTCTTCCTGGTATCAGACTAACGCTTATGCTTCGAGCAATCCGAGCAGTGAGGCCATAGAGGAACTGAATGCTTTCTGTAAAGGCGGTAAATACGGCAAGACTAAGGTTGGTGGCCTGGTCTTCAACGATGTAGTGGTGTCTACCACCGGTATATATGGTATAGAGGGAAGTGTTCCTTCTACTCTTGAACCTGAGCAGAGAGCAAGTCACAGCCTGACGTTTGACCTGACTAAGATCTCATCAAGGCTTATCCCTGACAAAAACAAGCTGCGTGTCATAGCTGCGGTGCTTGACAAAAGGGGAATCGTCCTTAACTGTGCCAAGAATGAAGTTAACGACTTTGTTTCAGGTGTAGACGCATTGGACGCTTCTTCTGATGCACCCGTGGAATACTATAATCTTAACGGAGTCAAGGTGTCCGAACCTTCCAACGGCATTTTCATTCGCAAGCAGGGTGATAAGACTTCTAAGGTCGTGATCCGCTGATTTTAGTTAAGTGGTTTTATAACCGCAGAAGAATCTATAAGGCTAAATTATTATTGGAGGGAGGTAATTTACCGCCCTCCAATTGTTTTTTAATCATGATTTTTTGTTAATCTCGGAATTTATTAGTATTTTTGCATCGCAATTGCATCATTTAGCAACAACTATCAAAAGCAACACATAAATAAACGGCGACTTTGAAAATGGCAGCGATGTCATGCGCCAAACTAAACAAAAAATAATGGAAGAGAAGAAACCCAAGAGACCAAGAATCGGAGCATTGCCTACCACTTCAGAAAACACGGAAAACAAAGACCAGTATTTTCAGTCAAGACCATACAAAGGCACAGAACGTCCTGATTTCGGCCAGCGAGGATTCCAGCCAAGACCCCGCACTTATCAGAACAGTTACTCCAGCTCATATCAGAACCGCGAGGATGGTGGCTACAGCCGTCAGGCGCGTCCCGCATATCAGCAGAGACAGAATTCATACAATCGCGGATATCAGAATGGAAATGCATCCGAAGAGGGATTCAAGAGATATAATGCAGATTCCGAGTCTCTGAGCCATAGTTCGGAAAACACATATCAGCAGGCCCAGTCTGAAGGCGGTTTCCAGCAGAACCGTCAGCAGGGCTACAACCGTCAGGGTGGCCAGCAGGGCGGCTACAACCGTCAGAACAATTATAACCGTCAGGGCAATCGCCAGCAGGGGGGCTACAACCGTCAGGGTAATCAGCAGGGCGGTTATCAGAACCGTCAGCAGGGTGGTTACAACCGTCAGGGTAATCAGCAGGGCGGTTACAACCGTCAGCAGGGTGGTTATAACCGTCAGGGTAATCAGCAGGGCGGCTATCAGAAACGCCAGGGAGGATTCCAGAAGAATCAGAAACCCGGAATGAAGTTCACCCCGCGTCCCAGACAGATCGACTATGTTATCGATGACATTGATCCTAACGAACCGATCCGTCTGAACAAGTTCATGGCTAATTCCGGTATTTGCTCACGTCGTGAGGCCGATGAGAAGATTGCTGCAGGACTTGTGACCGTCAATGATCAGGTCGTCACAGAGCTCGGTACAAAAATCAACCGTGATGACGTTGTGAAGTGTGAGGATAAGGTCGTGACTCCGGAACGTAAATGCTACGTGCTTCTGAATAAGCCCAAGGACTGTGTGACTACAAGCGATGATCCCAACGGACGCATGACTGTCCTTGATGTTGTAAAGGGTGCGTGCAGGGAGAGGATATATCCTGTGGGACGCCTTGACCGTAATACTACCGGTGTGCTCCTGCTCACTAACGACGGCGAGCTTGCTTCAAAACTCACACATCCGAAATTTGTCAAGAAGAAGATCTACCATGTCTGGACCGACAAGGATATTTCCGAGGAAGACATGCAGCGCATAGCAGACGGTATCGAGCTTGAAGACGGTGAGATCCACGCCGATGCCATCTCTTATGCCAATGATACCGACAGAAACCAGGCCGGCATAGAGATTCACAGTGGCCGCAACCGTATTGTGCGCAGGATTTTCGAGCACCTCGGTTATAGAGTTACGAAGCTTGACCGTGTCTATTTCGCCGGACTGACGAAAAAGAACCTTCCGCGTGGCCGCTGGAGATACCTCACTCAGGAGGAAGTCAACTTCCTGCGTATGGGTTCATTCGAGTAATCATTAGACAACATACAGAAACCAAACCGTAAAATGCAGAACATAAAACGTACGACCGTAAAGGCTCTTCTCTCCGATCCGGAGAAATACATCGGTCAGGAAGTTGATGTCAAGGGCTGGGTGCGCTCTCGCCGAGGCAATAAGAACGTGGCCTTTATAGCCCTTAATGACGGCTCTTCCATAAAGAACGTGCAGATCGTAGTGGATTTCGCCAGGATTCCGGAGGAGTCGCTTAAGGAAATCACTACCGGAGCATCGATCCATGTGCAGGGACAGGCCGTTGCCTCGCAGGGCAAAGGTCAGGCTATAGAAGTGCAGGCTGACGAAATCGAGATCTACGGCACCGCAAGTGTTACAGACTATCCTTTGCAGAAGAAAGGACACTCTCTGGAGTTCCTTCGAGAGATCGCGCATCTAAGGCCGCGTACCAATACATTCGGTGCCGTGCTCCGCATCCGTCACGCGCTTGCCTTTGCAATCCACAAGTTTTTCAACGACAAGGGATTCTACTATTTCCATACTCCTCTTATCACGGCATCTGACTGTGAGGGAGCCGGAGCTCAGTTTCAGGTGACGACACTGCCTCTTGATGAGCTTCCGAAGGATAAGGACGGAAAGACAGACTATACACAGGATTTCTTCGGCAAGATGGCATCGCTCACGGTAAGCGGTCAGCTTGAAGGTGAGCTCGGCGCTACCGCGCTCGGATGCATCTATACTTTCGGTCCGACTTTCCGTGCAGAGAACTCCAACACTCCCCGCCACCTGTCCGAGTTCTGGATGATAGAGCCCGAGATGGCCTTCTATGAGATAGAAGACAATATGGATCTCGCCGAGGAATTCGTGAAATACTGCATCTCCTATGCTCTTGAGCACTGCCGTGATGATATCGAGTTCCTTGCCGAGCACTTTGACAAGGATCTTATCGACCGTCTGAACTTCGTCATTGACAATGACTTCGTGCGTCTTCCCTATACCGAGGGAATTAAGATACTTGAGCAGAGTGGAAAGAAATTCGAATTCCCGGTCTATTGGGGCGTCGATCTCGCATCCGAGCATGAGCGCTACCTCGTGGAGCAGCACTTCAAAAAGCCGGTGATCCTCACCGACTATCCGAAGGAAATCAAGGCTTTCTATATGAAGCTTAACGACGACGGCAAGACAGTCAGGGCCATGGATGTCCTTTTCCCGAAGATCGGCGAGATAATTGGCGGAAGCCAGCGTGAGGAGAACTACGACAAACTCAGGCAGCGCATGGCCGACCAGGGTCTGGAAGGCATGGACTGGTATCTTGACACACGTAAGTTCGGAACAGTGCCTCACAGTGGTTTCGGTCTTGGTTTCGAGCGCCTGATTCTCTTTGTGACAGGTATGCAGAACATTCGTGACGTAATTCCCTTCCCGAGATATCCGAATAACTGCGAGTTCTGAGGAATGATCCGGATCATAGGGATTCTGATATTGTTTTTTTACCTCTCCTGCGGCGTGAAAGCCGGGGAGAGGACCGATTCTGTCTTCCCTGCCGATTCTGTCGGTGGGGAAGAACTTACTGTGAGCATTGTGACGTGTGATCCCGGCCCTGATGTCTATGAACTTTGCGGGCACGCCGCTATACGCATCCGTAGCGCTGTGATGGACTCTGTTTGGAATTATGGGATCTTCGACTTCTCATCTCCGAATTTTATCTATCGTTTCTGTAAGGGCGAGACCGACTATATGGTCTATGGATACCAGTTCGAGCGCTTTATGCCGGCTTATGTGCGCAGGGGCTCGAGAGTGACAGAGCAGGTGCTCGACCTCTCGCAGGAAGAAGCTGCCAGGCTTCGTGCGCTCCTGCAGATTGAATCCCGTCCTGAAAACAGAGTCTACCGCTATAATTACGTTCGGGATAATTGTGCCACGCGCCCATGGAAACGAATTATCCAGTCTGTCGACAAGAATATCGAACTTCCGGACACGCTGTATTATCCTACATTCCGTTCGGAAATGAGGCATTTCCATCGTAATTACCCATGGTATCAGTTTGGCATCGACCTTGTATTGGGCAGCGGTCTTGACTATCCGCTGGCAAAGGATGAAGATACTTTCGCTCCCCCTGTCCTTGCGTCAAAACTCGCTGACGCTATGCTTGGTGGCCGCCCCTTGGTCAGGCAGACTAATGTCATATTTCCTGGATACGGCGATGTCACGCTTCCTCCAACTCCGTGGTGGCGTACTCCGATGGCAGTGGGAATTGTGATGCTGATAATGAGTATTGGCACGATGTTTGCTTACTTCATGAAGAGACGTCTCTGGAGATGGTGGATATGCCTGTATTTCCTTACGGCCGGAATAGCGGGATGCATAGTGGCGTTTCTTGTCTTCTGTTCGGAGCATGAGGCCACGTCTCCCAATGTCCTGATATTCTGGCTTAATCCGTTGCAGCTGATAATCGCGGTCGGAATATGGTTCAGGTCGTGGAGGATTCCGCTGACGGTGATGGCTGTCTATGATCTGCTGATGGTCATTGTCCTGGCGGTGCTTTGGGCTACCCCGGTGATAAGTCAGGTGGCTAATCCTGCGGTATGGCCTATGTTGTCGAGTGCCGTTCCGTTAGCCGTCACTATTCTCCTCTCTTCGAAATACGCTTCACAAAACGTAAAACGTAAAAAGCAAAAAGCATGAATAAACTGCTGACATCCGTCCTGTGCGGTATCGTCGGTATTTCGACGGTGGTTATGGCCGATCCATCCCGCCCCAGGCTTGTGGTCGGGATAATGGTGGATCAGTTACGTACCGACTATATAGACTTCCTGAGTTCGAGATTCGGAAAGGATGGTTTCAACCTTTTGAAGAACCAAGGTCTCTATCTGAAGAACGTCGACTATAACGTCAGGGATCTGGATATTGTAAATAGTACTGCTATTGTCTATACCGGCAACTACGCCTCTGCGTCCGGAATCCCTGCTGAAAAAGTCTACGATCAGGCTTCAAAATATCCTCAGCCCATATTGCACGATCCGGCTACAATCGGCAACTTTACAAACGAGACATATAGTCCGGCAGGTCTTCGCCTTTCTACGATCAGTGATGAACTCGCGGTCGACGGTGTTGGCCTTGGGGCGATCTATAGTGTGGCGCCGGATCCGATGCAGTCAATAATTATGGCCGGGCATGGAGGAAGCAGCGCTTTCTGGATATCAGACGAGACCGGCAGATGGGCTACTACCACTTACTACAAGGATGTACCCAATACAATAAGCCAGCGCAACTATCGGACTCCTCTTGCCGAGCGACTTGACACGATGGTCTGGACTCCCAGCAAGGCTCTTGATTCCTACGATGGTGTTCCCCCTCAGAAAAAATATTTTCCTTTCCGGCATGCTTTTCCTAAGAAGGACAATGATCGGTATGTGAAATATAAATCGTCCGCACTTGTCAATACGGAAGTCACTGATCTCGCCATAGATTTCTTAAAGACCCTCCAGCTTGGTCAGCGCGCCGATGTCATCGACATGCTCAATATCGGCTACACTGTCGCGCCTTATAAATATGGGGTAGACAGCGACATGCGTCTTGAGATGCAGGATAGTTATCTGCGTCTTGACAGACAGCTGCAGCGGCTCATGGAGGCTATAAAGGAAAATGTAGGAATCGAAAATACTCTTGTTTTCCTTGTATCAACGGGATATTTTGACGAGGCTGCCGAGGATGAGCCACGCTATCGGATACCGTCCGGCACATTCTCGATGAAACGGGCTGTGTCTCTGCTCAATTCATATTTGAGCGCTAAGCACGGCAACGACCAGTATGTCCACGGCAGTTACCGTAACATGATATATCTTGACCACACTACGCTTGACCGTCATGGTCTCGATCTTGCGGAGGTCCGGCGGGATGCCAGAGATTTTCTCGTCATGATGAGCGGTGTGGCTGATGTGAAGTCTCTCACCGAGATAGTCGGAGAGACTACACCTGAACTACGTAGGATAAGCCGTGGGCTTGATCCCAAGACGGCAGGCGACCTCCGTATTGAGTTCGCACCGGGATGGACAGTCAACGATGATGTGCGTCTTCCGGTGCTGACATGGCAGGTACGTGAGGGTAATCCGGCCACTCCGGCTTTCATAATGGGGCCCGGTGTGCCTGTCAAGATAGAGACAGGAGAGGTCAATGCCTCGGCCATAGCACCGACTTTATGTTCGGTGATGCGTATCCGAAGTCCTAACGGCGCGGCCGACAAGCCTATTACATTCTGATGCATGATTCTCAATGTAAATGCCACATTACTTGCGTTTTATGGCTGTTGTGGCGTATAATTGTTGAATACTTTGCATGATTGAGGCCTGAGAAATGCCTGAATTCAAGAAAAAAAACAAATTCTCAATTCTAAATTCTCAATTCTCAATTATTTTTACTATCTTTGCAAATTAATATAGAATATAAACTTAATTCTCATTAAAAATGGGATTCAGCAACATACTTAAATCAATTTTCGGCGATCAGAGCGAACGCGCGGTGCGTCCTCTCTGGAATCGCCTTCAGAAGGAAATCAACCCGATTTCCGAGCAGATCCGCGACATCTCCAACGATGAGCTTCGCGATAGAATAAACGTTATCCGCGACGATATCCGCGGAGAGGCCAAGACCTACAAAGATAAAATGGCCGATATTCGCGCTCAGATCGAGACAATGGAATTCGACAAGCGCGAGCCGTACTGGAAAGAGATCGATACCCTCAAGGAGGATATGTATAAGATGTATGCCCGCAAACTTGACGCGGCTCTTCCGGAAGTGTTTGCGGTTATCAAGGAGACAGCGCGTCGTTTCGCTAATAACGACGTTGTAGAGGTTTCCGCAAGTGATTTCGACCGTGAGCTGGCTGCCGAAGGAAAGGATTTCATCAGTATAGACGGCGACAAGGCGATCTACAAAACTTCGTGGATCGCCGGTGGCAATGAGATGAAGTGGGATATGGTGCATTATGACGTGCAGCTTATTGGCGGCATGGTGCTACATGGCATACTGCAGGGCGACAAGACTTCCAATAATATCGCGGAGATGGCTACCGGTGAAGGTAAGACACTTGTGGCGACGTTGCCTGTATTCCTGAATGCTCTCACTGGAGAAGGTGTACATGTGGTGACTGTCAATGATTATCTTGCGAAGCGTGACTCTGAGTGGATGGGCCCGCTCTATGAATTCCATGGCCTTTCTGTAGCCTGCATTGACAAGACCGAGCCTAACTCCCCCGAACGTCGTAAGGCATATCGCAGCGACATTACGTTCGGTACGAATAATGAGTTCGGCTTCGACTATCTTCGCGACAATATGGCCACTCAGCTCACCGATCTCGTGCAGCGTGACGACCATTACTATGCCATAGTCGACGAGACCGACTCGGTTCTTATCGACGACGCCCGTACACCTCTTATCATTTCCGGTCCTATCCCGAAGGGCGACGACCAGATGTTCAATGAATTCAAGCCCAACGTTGAGAAGCTGGTCAATGCGCAGCGCAAGCAGGCACAGGCTCTTCTTCTCGATGCGAAAGATAAGATATCCGCCGCTATGAGCGGAGATCCGGAAAAAATCAAGAAATTCGACAAGGGTGACGGCAAGAAACCCCTTACTGCTCAGGAACTGCTCGAAGACGGCGGACTTTCACTTTTCCGCGTATATAAGAGTCTTCCGAAGCATGGTCCCCTCATCCGCTATCTCAGCGAGGAAGGCATCAAGCCTATACTGCTCAAGACGGAAGAGAAATACATGCAGGACAATAACCGCGAGATGCCTTTCGCCGTAGAGCCGCTTTTCTTCGTGGTAGACGAGAAGAACCACAGCATCGAGCTTACCGACAAGGGTATCCAGGTCCTGACCGACACTACTCAGGATCCTCATTTCTTCGTGCTTCCTGACATTACCTCCCAGCTTGCGGAAGTGGAGAATATGGATGGCACAGACGAGGAGAAGCATCAGCGTAAGGACGAGCTTCTGCAGGAATACAGCGTGAAATCCGAACGTGTGCATACAGTCAACCAGCTCCTGAAGGCATATACCCTTTTCGACAAGGACATTGAATATGTGATCGACGATAACAAGATCAAGATTGTCGACGAGCAGACCGGACGTATCATGGAGGGACGCCGTTATTCCGACGGCCTGCATCAGGCTATCGAGGCGAAAGAGGGTGTCAAGGTGGAGGCTGCTACACAGACCTATGCCACTATCACGCTTCAGAACTACTTCAGAATGTACCGTAAGCTGGCCGGCATGACCGGTACGGCTATGACGGAGGCCGGCGAGTTCTACGACATCTACAAGATGGAGGTTGTGGAGATACCCACCAACCGCCCTGTGATAAGGAACGACCAGAAAGACCGAGTATACCGTACCAAGAAGGATAAGTATAACGCGGTGATCAAGGAAGTCGAGGATATGGTGGCTCAGGGTCGTCCTGTTCTTGTCGGTACTACATCCGTTGAGATCTCCGAGCTTCTGAGCCGTATGCTCCAGCTCCGCAAGATTCCCCATCAGGTGCTTAATGCCAAGCTCCATCAGAAGGAGGCCGATATTGTCGCCCAGGCCGGTAAAACGGGAACGGTGACTATCGCCACCAACATGGCCGGTCGTGGTACCGACATTAAGCTTCCGCCTGAGGTAAAGGAGGCCGGCGGCCTCGCCATCATCGGCACCGAGCGCCATGAGTCACGCCGTGTCGACCGTCAGCTCCGTGGCCGTGCCGGCCGTCAGGGTGACCCGGGAAGCTCTGTGTTCTTCGTATCGTTTGAAGACAACCTGATGCGTCTCTTCGCAGGCGAGAGGGTCTTCAAGATGCTTGATAAGATGGGCTTTGAGGAAGGCGAGATGCTTGAGTCCAAGATGCTCACCGGGGCCATCGAGAAGGCCCAGAAGAGAGTGGAGGAGAACAACTTCGGCATCCGTAAGCGTCTCGTGGAATATGATGATGTGATGAACGCCCAGCGTACTGCGATCTATGGCAAACGTCAGAACGCATTGAAGGGAGAGCGTATCGGAACAGATATCGCCAATATGATCTACGACGTTGCGCAGAGCATCGCCGAGATGGGTTATGACTATAATGATTTCGCGATGGAGGTCCGCAAGACCCTCGCTATAGATTCCCCCTTCACAGAGGAGGAGTTCCGTAAGACAGACCGAAACGAGATTGTCAATCGTCTCGCTGACGAGGCTCTTGCCACTTACTACCGCAATCGCGACAAGATAGCTGCCGCCGCGATGCCTTATATCAAGGAGTTCGTTGAGGAGCGTGGTGTGCAGGGTGTAGTCGGAGTTCCGGTGACGGATGGACGTCGCTTCTTCAATATCCGCTGCGACCTTAAGGAAGCTTACGACAATGAATGCCGTCCTATCGTAAAGGGCTGGGAGAAGGCCGTGCTTCTTCAGGCTATCGACAACGCATGGCAGGAACATCTTCGCGACATGGACGAGCTCCGCAAGTCTGTGCAGAACGCAAGCTATGAGCAGAAGGATCCTCTCGTGATCTATAAGCTTGAGGCATACGGACTGTGGAAAAACATGCTTGAGGAGATGAACTCCAAGGCTGTGGCCACACTTATGCGTGGCAAGCTTGCCGCTCCTGACTATGAGGAGGCTAAAGCGATGAGAGAGGCTCAGCTTGCGCAGCAGCAGGCTCAGGCGCAGGCAAGGGTAGAGGCACAGCAGGCTCAGGCTGCGCGTGAGCAGGCAATGCAGGCTCACCGCAACGCGCAGGCAGCCACTTACACACGCACGCAGGAGATCCGTCAGGAATATGGCGCGCCGGCTGGTGCGAATCCATACGCCAACTACTCAACCACACGCGAGACATACGAAGGTGAGAACGCCCAGCGTCAGGCCGCCCGGAATGTCAACCGTCAGCCCGAACAGGCACGTCAGCCCATGAAGGCGCAACCTAAAGTAGGACGTAATGATCCCTGTCCTTGCGGAAGCGGAAAGAAATATAAGAACTGCCACGGCAAGAACCTCTAAGAATGGAAAAGGAATATTATATAGTGGTCGACGACAATCGTGTGGGGCCGCTCTCGTTAACTCAGCTCTCTGAAAGAGGAATAGAACCTTCGACTTTGGTCTGGACAGCCGGAATGGCTGATTGGACCAGGGCCGACTGTGTCCCGGAACTTGCTTCTCTTCTTGCCGCACGTACCCGTATCGACGAGCAGGAATCGGCGTTCGGATCCTATGCGCGTCCGTCGGAACAGTCTGCAGGAAATTTTCAACCTTATCGGGAGCCCCGGAATTACGATGCCTTTAATAATGGCGTCAATCAGGGTGGTGGAAATTTTAACCCTCCGACCAATTGGAAGACACTTGCAATCGTAGCTACCGTCGCGGGCTTTATTTTCTCATGCATAGGCGGCATCATTGGCATCATAGCGTGGGTCAATGCCAATAAGGCGGAGAACGCCATGCGTTTTGGCGATGACTTCACGGCGCAGAGCGCGTGGTCAACGTGTAAGACCCTTTGCATAGTTTCGTTTATACTCACTGGTATAGGATTGATATTTAATATTCTGACTATTTTCAATATAATTTCTTTAAGTCAATTCCATATCTGAGCCTATGAAGTATTTCGCAATGATAGGGGGACATCAGTATGGTCCCATGGAGCTTGACGAAATGGTCAGAGAAGGTGTTCGCCCTGACACTTATGTATGGTGTAAGGGTATGTCTGACTGGATACAGGCGTCTGAGGTCCCGGATATCTGTCGGTATTTCCGGCAGCGTCTTTCAGGGACTCTGCCCTCTCAGAAGGCTGCTGCTCCGGATGAGATCCGGATGAATGCTGTCGATGAAGATGAGCAGGAAAGATTGCTTTCGCAGCTTCCGCCTATGGCGAGGGATTTCGTTAGAAAATCAGGTATGAGGCTGACAAAGGAGAATTTTCCGGATCTTGAGCATCCTCGTATACCGAAGGCTTTGCCTGTCATACTCTACATAATATGTCTCATAGTCATATTAATCGGATTCCTGATCATTTACTGATCAGGATTTTTTAAGTAGCTGGTCAAATTAAACGTATATTATC
>JAIEBK010000170.1 GCA_029070945.1 Muribaculaceae bacterium | reverse complement strand
TCTGCCTCCACGGCAGAGATCAGTGATTTTTTCAAGGGAAGCAGATGGATCCTGCTTGATGAAGTCAAGGTGCAGGCATTCAAGGAAAGCAATTATGATGTCTATGCGAATTTCGCTTCTTACTCAAGAACAGCAGACGATATGAAGGTGCGAGGAATCACTTCCATCGAACAGGCTCTGAGAGGTATAGGAGGTATTACGAACCAAACCGGACATCTCAAATGGAGAAATTCAGAAATCAACTTCTTTCTTGATGGCCAATTGCTTGACCCACGAGGAAACGCGACTATGATGTATAATGTTGCCGGACAACCATCGTCATGGAGCAGTAATGCAATGCCTGAAAATGTCGGAGGCAGTTCGTTTTTCGGTCCAACCCTTTCAGAAGTTGAGGCTGCCGTTCCCTTCAATTCCATTCAGAGGATTGATTTCATCCGTCCGGAACACAGTCTCGTCCTCGGACCTTCCTACGGCGGAGCAGCTGTGCTCATCACCACTAAAGCCGGCAACAAGGTGCATTGGGAACGTCAGTTCGAGCTTAAGGACTATCTGCCGCTCGGTTACCAGCAATACAAGGAGTATGCAAGCCCTCTCCTATCGGTCGATACCGACGAGTACGATCTCCAGACCCATCCTACACTACTTTGGCTCCCTTCTGTTAAGTTTGACGAGAACGGAACGACCATCGACCTGAAATTTCCTGTCAAACCAGACTATAGCATTATCGTCGAAGGCATCGCCGATAACGGAGACATTATATCGGAATCTCTGTCAGGGACACACTCAGAATAAGAAGAAAACATACATAAGGCGGCGAAAAAGATCGATGATTTTTGTCGCCGCTAATTTTATAAGGTTTTATCCGTTCATAATATAATATTTGGATATGTCGGAAATATGGATTATCTTTGCATCTGAATTATTAACCGACAGACATGAAGAACTGTAAATATCTACTTTCATCACTGGCAATCGCCGCAGCATTCTCTGCTGGAGCGGCTACAAACGACTTCGTCATAAAGACCAATAAGCCGGGCGCAGCCATCCAGCCTACTATGTATGGAATCTTCTTCGAAGACATCAACTTCGGAGCTGATGGCGGCCTATACGCCGAACTAATCAAAAACCGTTCATTCGAGTTTCCGCAGACCTTTATGGGATGGAATATATTCGGAAACGTACAGGTGAAAGATGACGGACCATTCGAGCGGAATCCGCATTATGTGCGTCTCGGTAATCCGGGTCACGGACACAAGCACACCGGTATTGAAAACGAAGGATTCTTCGGCATAGGAGTAGAGAAGGACAAGGAATACCGTTTCTCTGTCTGGGCCCGTACCGTAGACGGAGAGAAGTCAAAAATCCGCGTCGAGATCACCGATCCCGACACAATGGACGACCGCCAGGCGATAGCAAAACAAGACCTTGAGATCACTGGTAAGGAGTGGAAAAAATATACAGTAGTGCTGAAACCATCCAAGACAGACGCAAAGGCTCATTTACGTATTTTCCTGACCACTCCGAAATCAGGTGTGGATCTTGAGCATGTTTCCCTTTTCCCTGTCGACACATGGAATGGACACGAAAACGGTATGCGTAAGGATCTCGCCCAGAAACTCGCGGACCTGAAACCGGGAGTGTTCCGTTTTCCCGGCGGCTGTATAGTGGAAGGGACAGATATGGATACACGCTATCAGTGGAAGAACACCGTCGGTCCGGTTGAAAACCGTCCGCTAAACGAAAACCGCTGGCACTATACCTTTACCAACCGCTTCTATCCTGACTATTTCCAGACATATGGTCTCGGCTTTTACGAATATTTCCTTCTTAGCGAGGAGATCGGCAGCGAACCGCTTCCGATCCTCAACGTAGGCCTTGTGTGTCAGTATCAGAACAATGATCCTCATGCGCACGCTGAAGGCGAGGAGCTGCAGCAGTTTATCGATGATGCCCTTGACCTCGTTGAGTTCGCCAACGGGTCGACAGATACCGAATGGGGTAAGCTTCGCGCCGAGATGGGACATCCCGAACCCTTCAACCTTAAATATATAGGCATCGGTAACGAACAATGGGGTCCGGAATATCCGGAGCGACTGCAGAAATTCCTTGATGTGATGCGCAAGCAGCATCCTGAGATAAAGATAATCGGTTCGTCGGGCCCCGACTCTGAAGGTGACAAGTTCGACTATCTGTGGCCTGAGATGCGCCGACTGAAGGCAGACCTTGTCGACGAGCACTTCTATCGTCCTGAGAAATGGTTTCTCGAGCAGGGTCGCCGCTATGACAACTATGACCGTAAGGGTCCGAAAGTATTCGCAGGCGAATACGCATGCCACGGCAAGGGAAAGAAATATAATCATTTCAATGCAGCACTGCTCGAGTCAGCCTTCATGACCGGTCTTGAACGCAATGCCGATGTAGTGCATATGGCTACCTACGCTCCCCTCTTCGCCCATGTCGAAGGATGGCAATGGCGTCCGGATATGATATGGTTTGACAATCTCGAGAGTTTCCCCACCTGCAGTTATTACGTGCAGCAGCTCTACGGCACTAACAAAGGCGACAATGTGCTTCCGCTGACAATGAACGGCAAGACAGTGGCCGGCGATCCTGACCAGAACGGACTCTTCGCGAGTGCTGTAGTCGATAAGTCGGCAAATACCTATATAGTAAAGGTGGCAAACGTCTCAGACGAGCCTCAGGAACTAAATCTCACATTCGACGGAATGAAGAAGGCCACACTTGCGGGAGGTAAGGCAGTTACTCTTCATTCAGATGTTGAGACAGCCGAAAACTCTCTCGAGAATCCTGGTCTGATCACTCCGCAGGAGAAGCCTATCGACGCTTCGGGCAACACGTGGTCTACAACAATAGGGCCTAAGACATTCGCTGTCTACACATTCAACATAGCGAAAAAGTAATTGAATCAAAAAATAATCAAATCTAAAAATAAAGAAACAATGTTGGAATTCAATGACCAGACCGCACGCGAGGCAATCGAAAGCGGCAAACCAGTAGTAATTGACTTTTGGGCCACATGGTGCGGTCCATGCATCAAGCTCGGTCCTGTCGTGGAGGAACTCGCAGAGAAATACGGAGAACAGGTGACTGTAGGCAAACTCAACATCGACGATAACGACGAAATAGCAAGTGATAACAGGGTCCGCAACATCCCTACCGTACTTTTCTTTAAGGACGGCGAAGTAAAGGAACGTTCAGTAGGTCTTGTGAAGCTCGCTGATCTCGAAGCAAAGCTCAAGTCAATTCTCTGACCATTACACACATCTGACACAAAACGGGAGCGGATCTCGAACTTTCGAAATCCGCTCCCTGATTTTTTAATATCAAAATTTTATCTGTCTATGCAGACGGACGCACGAGCCGTGCGTCCCTACCTGAAAGAATCCCGAATTCCATGCATTCCGGCTACTGACGCTCTTCCGTCAGCACCTTATAGTTGACCGACATGGAGTCGAGTTTGTCGATCAGATTCTTATCTATCGGTATTTTCCTACGGCTACGAATCTTGATGCTCTGCTGACGCTCCCGGTCATAAAGATTAATATAAAGTGCTCCTGAACGCCTTTCCGGATCAGCTTCAAGCGAACCAAGATAGTCGAAAACCTCCTTATCCTCCAGATTCCTGTCGAGATAGATCATGAGCGAGTTGGCGAGCGTCCCTTTTATGCCGTCAAGACTTAAAACGTCTGTGACCTTGAACTCCAGTTCCGCCTCCCTGAACATCTTAGGCTGTACCTGCCCCTTGATGTAGACAGGTTGTCCAACCTTAAACCGCTGGAAGATGTTATCATAATCCTTTCCGAAGAACGCAAACTCATATTTTCCCGTGAAATCCTCTATAGTAGCCTTTCCGAAAGGTGTGCCTTTCTTTGTCATTCTTGTCATGGTATCCGTGACAAGTCCGCCCATTGTCAATTGAGCACCCATCTCAAGTTTATCCTCGAGATTCTCGCAATTCGCATTGCAACCATAATTCAGTTCCATCCAATACTCGTCAAGAGGATGTGCGCTCAGATATACAAGCACAAGCTTCTTCTCTTCTTCAAGAAGACGCAGACGGTCCCACGGCACGAAATCAGGATATGGAGGTCTGTTTGTCTCAATGGTCTCAAAGTCTCCGAAAAGCGACATCTGAAGGGAATTCTTGTCATTCTGGAAGTTCTGTCCGTACTTGACAAGCACGTCGGCATACGTGGTGTCGAACATAGGCTGAAGCAGCATCTCCCTCTTTATGCCGAAACTGTCGAAAGCTCCCGCAAGCGCAAGAGACTCTATTGCAGCACGGTTACAGCCTGAAAGATTCACCCGCTCCACAAAGTCATATATATCCTTATAAGGACCATCCTTCTCACGTTCAGCTATAATCGTGTTGACAGCGTTCTGACCCACGCCCTTAATAGCACCGAGTCCGAAACGTATCACTCCGTCTTTAGAAACGCCGAACTTTTCCACAGACTCGTTAATATCCGGACCCATTACCTTAAGCCCCATACGGATGCATTCGTCCATGATACCTTTCAGCTTATCGGCTGCTCCCAGATTGCGGCTGAGCACTCCGGCCATATATTCCGCAGGATAATTGGCCTTTAGGTATCCTGTCTGATATGCCACCCAGCTATAGCATGTAGCATGGCTCTTATTGAAGGCATAGGATGCGAATTTTTCCCAGTCTGCCCATATCTTCTCAAGCACCTCCGCTTTATGGCCGTTTTTCTGACCTTCCGCCATGAACTTCACCTTAAGCTTCTGCATCTTATCTATCTGCTTCTTACCCATTGCCTTACGAAGCATATCGCTCTCACCTCGCGTGAAGTTGGAAAGAAGACGGGAAAGAAGCATGACCTGTTCCTGATATACCGTGACCCCATAAGTCTCCTTCAGGTATTTCTCCATGATCGGTATATCATATTCTATAGGTTCAAGGCCATGTTTACGGGCTATGAAGGACGGAATATAGTCCATAGGTCCCGGTCGGTAAAGTGCGTTCATGGCGATAAGATCCTCGAACTTGGATGGCTGAAGCTGACGGAGATATGTACGCATGCCTGCGGACTCGAACTGGAATGTAGAAGTAGTGCGGCCGTCGCAGTAAAGCTTGAATGTGGCAGGATCATCGAGAGGAATATTCTCAATGTCCAGATCTATACCTTTCGAAGCCTTAATGTTGGCAAGTGTTTCCTTGATTATGGAAAGTGTCTTTAGTCCGAGGAAGTCCATCTTTATGAGACCGGTGTCCTCGATGATGCTTCCTTCATACTGAGTGGTGATCTGCTTAGTGCCGTCAGCGTCTGTAGCGGTCGACACGGGTACCCAGTCGGATATCTCGTCACGGCATATGATGACGCCGCATGCATGTATGCCCGTGCCGCGTATGTTTCCCTCGAGCTGTGTAGCGTATTTTATGGTGTCCCTGATTTTCGGATCTGGATTATGAGTCTCGTTCTCAAACTCCTTGTTGTATTTCAGAACATTCTTCAGGTTGATCTTAGGAGCCTTCCCGTTGACTTCCGGAAGTCTGTCCGGCACAAGTTTCTTAAGTCGGTTGGATTCTGCCACCGACACCTCCAGCACACGCGCTACGTCCGCAATGGCACTCTTCGTCGCCATTGTCTGGAACGTTATGATATGAGCCACCTTCTCTGCGCCATATTTCTCCGTGACATATTTAAGCACCTCGTAGCGTCCGTCATCGTCAAAGTCGACGTCGATATCGGGAAGTGATATTCGGTCGGGATTCAGAAACCTCTCAAACAGGAGATCGTATTTGATCGGATCGACCCTCGTGATTCCAAGACAGTAAGCAGCTGCGGATCCCGCGGCAGAACCACGTCCGGGACCTATGCTGACACCCAGTTTGTTACGCCCGGTGTTGATGAAGTCCTGCACTATGAGGAAGTAGCCCGGGAAACCCATGGTCTTCATTATATAGAGCTCGAAATTCAACCTCTCAGCTACTTCCTCCGGAAGCGGGTCTCCATAAATCTTTTTCGCCCCCTCCATGGTCAGCTTGTTGAGATAGTCAGCCTCAAACTTGATTCTGTACAGCTTATCGTATCCGCCGAGTCTCGCTATCTTCTTTTCCCCCTCTTCCGGCGTCAGCACAACATTGCCGTTCTCATCCTGTGTGAACTCATCGTAAAGTTCCTTTTCAGTAATGCGTGAACGGTATTCCTCCTCTGTTCCGAATTCTTTCGGAATCTCGAAGAAGGGCATGATAGGCGAATGATCTATGGAATAGGCCTCTATCTTATCAAGAACCTCCATAGTATTATCAAGAGCCTCCGGAATATCGCTGAATATCGCGGCCATCTCTTCAGGCGACTTCAGCCATTCCTGTTTTGTGTAGTGCATTCTGGCCTCGTTGAAAGTCTTCTGCATAGACACACAGATCAGCCGGTCATGTGCTTCGGCATCATCTTCATATGTGAAGTGAACATCGTTGGTGGCCACAAGCTTAATATCGTGCTTCCTCGCAAGCTCTATCAGCACGTCGTTGACCTTACACTGCTCGGGGTATACCTCTCTGTTGGAGTTTTCCTTATTAGTCTGGTGACGCTGCAGCTCAAGGTAGTAGTCGTCTCCGAACGTCTGTTTATACCAGAGTATTCTTTCCTCGGCAGCAGCTATGTCATCGTTAAGAATGAACTGAGGTACTTCACCGCCAAGACATGCGCTGCATATTATGAGTCCTTCCCTGTGTTCGGCGAGTTCGACACGGTCGGTACGTGGCTTGAAATAGACACCGTCGGTCCATGCTTTGCTGACAAGCTTTATAAGGTTTTTATATCCCTTTAGATTCTTGGCCAGGACTATGAGGTGGTATCCTCGGTCGCTCTTGTCGCGCCGGTCGGTAAGTCTGTCTTTGGCGACATACATCTCGCATCCGATGATAAGCTTGAACTTCTGATCGTCAGGGAGTCCGGAATTCTTTTTATTGACGTAATTCCACATTTCCTTGACGCCAAACATATTGCCATGATCGGTCAGTGCGATACCTTTCATTCCCAACTCAATAGAACGGTCTACGAGTTCCTGTACCGACGCCTTTCCGTCAAGAAGGCTATATTGTGAATGCACATGCAGATGTGTGAACTGTGGCATATTGAATTATGATATTGAGAGATTGTTAAGTAGTGAGGTTACAGATACGCAACTATATCAGTAATTAGTCAACGACTGATAATCATTCATTCATAAAGACGCGCCCATACCCTTTGAATGTCTTTATCCAGTAAGGCTGAGTGATGTCGGAGACGACCACTCCTTTCGATGAAGAGGCATGGATGAAGTTTCTGTCATCTACCATAATGCCTACATGCGACGTCCTGTCAGGATCTTTTCCTGTAGCGAAGAAGCAGAGATCACCGATGAGCACATCCTTTTTCTTAAGGTTCCTGCAGTATTCCTGCTGCTTGGCGCTGTTGCGCGGCAGCTTTATTCCGGTCACTTTCTCATAGACACACATCACCATTCCCGAGCAGTCACTCGCTTTTCCTTTATCAGCCCGGCCATAGCAATAGGGAGTTCCTTTCCAGGTCATGGCTTCTTCCACTATTCTCTTTCTTGTGCCGGATATTCCTTTAGAATGTTTGTCATTTTTGTCACTCCTGTGCTTTCTGCTCCCGAGTTGCTCTATCTGAGACTGATAGAATTCGCTTTTGTTCTTTTTTGAAGAACGGCACGAAGGCAGACATACTGTGAGAACCACCGTAGCGACAAGCAATATGAAGTGATGCAGTTTTCGTTTCATGACGCAAATTTACTCAATTGTAAGAATTTTTCAAAGTATTTTAATGATTTTTTCAAATCTTTCTGTCTTATCTTAAATATAATTAAAAAGATAAACCATCGTGTGCTATTGGAGTCATATTTGTTGTTTAATGATTGTGAATCGGAATGAACAGCATCATATGCTGTATTCCGTGATTCTTTCCTCACCATATATTCAATAGAAAAAACATAAACCAACCTATACGACAAATGAAAGTAAAGTATCTTGTAGCAGTGACAGCGGCTGCCGTGATGATTCCGGCAGCGGGTATGGTCTACTCCAATACCGTCACAAACACCAACCACCCGCAGGCCAACGAGCCTGAGTTCATCACCATCTCAAGAGCCCCTTCATTCGAGACAGACTTCACGAAAGCAGCTGAAAGCACTGTCAACTCTGTCGTGTGCATTAAGAGCTTCGTCGACCGCAGCCAGCAATATGGCGGCCAGCAGGGAGGATATATGGATCCCTTCGGAATGTTCGACTTCTTCTTCGGTCCGCAGCAGCGTCAGCAGCCACAGCAGCCTCGTCAGAAAAAGAGCGAACCCGTTCAGAGCGGTCTCGGATCGGGCGTGATCCTTAGCGAAGACGGATATATTGTGACCAACAACCATGTCATTGACGGAGCAGACAGTCTTGAGGTGCTCCTCAACGATAATTCCACATATGAAGCACGGGTGATCGGAACCGATGAATCTACCGACCTCGCCCTGATCAAGATCGACGCAAAAGGCCTCAAGGCTATAACTGTAGGTGATTCAGAGAACCTTCGTCTTGGCGAATGGGTGCTCGCGGTCGGCAATCCTTTCGGCTTCAATTCCACAGTGACCACGGGCATCGTCAGCGCAAAAGCCCGCAGTCTTGGTGCCGACTCCCACCGACGCAACAAAATGGGTATCGAGGCATTCATCCAGACCGACGCCGCCCTTAACCCCGGCAATTCCGGCGGTGCGCTCGTCAACCTGAACGGTGAACTTGTAGGCATCAATGCCGCTATATACTCCAATACGGGTTCCTACACCGGCTTCTCGTTTGCAATTCCTACCACCATCATGGCAAAGGTCGTGGCCGACCTTCGTGAATACGGCACAGTACAAAGAGCTGTACTCGGAATTACAGTTGCGGATCTGACATCGGAAATCGCAAAGGAAAAGAAAATCACCGCTACCAAGTCAGGCGTGCTTGTAGCAAGCGTTGCCGACAGAAGCACCGCCAAGGAGCTCGAACTTCAGGAAGACGATGTCATTGTAGCCATCAACGGCACCGAGATCAAGAATCTCCCTGAACTGCACGAGCAGCTTGCAAAATATCGTCCGGGTCAGGAGATCACAGTCACCTACTTCCGTGACAACAAGAAGATCACCAAGAAGGCGACTCTCCGCAATACACAGGGCGACACGGCTATCACAAGAAAGGGTGATTTCTCAGAGGTAGGATGTGCTTTCATGAAGCTCAACAGCGACACTCTCAAGGAGCTCGGCATCAGCAATGGCGTGAAGGTGACCGGCCTCAAGGGTGGCCCGTTCAAGAACGCAGGTGTGAAAGACGGCTTCATCATCATCGAGATCAACGACCGTCCGGTACGTTCAAGCGAGGATGTGGAAAACATCTACAACCGGATAATGAAGGATGATTCGGAAGACAAGGTGATGATCCTTAAAGGTATCTACTCCAACGGCAAGAAAGGATACTATGCGGTCAATCTTGCAGAGTAATCCAACGCGTTCTGTTTAGCTTAACGTTAAATTAATAAAAGAAACGCACCCTGCCGAAACCGGGTGCGTTTCTTTTTCGTTTATTTATTGTAAGTTCTTTTAGATTTTAGTCCTAAAACTTGCATAATCCAAAATTTATTATTAACTTTGCAATAATTTGTGTAAGCTTACATATGAGACAATTAAAGATAACTAAGTCAATTACCAATCGCGAAAGCGCGTCGCTTGACAAATACCTTCAGGAGATAGGCCGAGAGGAACTTATCTCTGTGGCGGAGGAAGTCGAGCTGGCTCAGCGCATCAAGAAAGGTGACCATGCTGCGCTTGAGAAACTCACCAAGGCAAACCTTCGCTTCGTGGTGTCGGTGGCAAAGCAGTACCAGAACCAGGGTCTCAGTCTCCCCGACCTCATCAATGAAGGAAATCTCGGTCTTATCCGCGCAGCCCAGAAATTCGACGAGACGAGAGGATTTAAATTCATTTCCTATGCTGTGTGGTGGATCCGTCAGTCAATCCTTCAGGCTCTTGCCGAGCAGAGCCGTATCGTACGTCTTCCGCTCAATCAGGTGGGATCGTTAAATAAGATCAGCAAGGAGCTATCCAAGTTCGAACAGGAAAACGAACGCAGGCCATCACCCGAGGAACTTGCAGAACGTCTTGACATCCCTGTAGACAAGATTTCCGATACACTTAAGGTGAGCGGCCGTCACATTTCCGTAGACGCTCCTTTTGTGGAAGGCGAGGATAATTCCCTCTTGGACGTGCTTCCCAACGAAGACAGTCCGAGCGCCGACGCTTCCCTCACTCAGGAATCCCTTTCCAAGGAAGTAGATAGAGCTCTTCGTCAGCTTTACGACCGTGAGCGTGAGATCATCAAGATGTTTTTCGGCATCGGATGTCAGGAGATGACACTGGAGGAGATCGGTGCTAAGTTTGACCTCACTCGGGAACGTGTGCGTCAGATCAAGGAAAAAGCCATACGTCGCCTTAAAGGACAAAAAAGCAAACTCCTCAAAAGCTATCTCGGCGAATAAAGCATAAATACTTT
>JAIEBK010000017.1 GCA_029070945.1 Muribaculaceae bacterium | reverse complement strand
GTAGTATAACCGGGGTTGAATACCTTGGCGAAGTTCTTCCTTGGGATTCCCTTTCCGGTATCGCGCACCTCTATCCATACACAGTCTTTAGACACTCCCGTCGTGATGTGGATCTCGCCTACGCCCGACATGGCGTCAACGGCGTTTTTCGTTATATTCTCCATCACCCACTCGAAGAGACTTGTGGAGACCATGACTCCGTAGTCATCTTCTCCAAAATGGAAGTTAAGCGACACCTTTCCGGAAATACGTCCGCGCATATATTCAAGTGAGGATTCAATGGTCTGGTTAAGATATTCGAGCTCGAGGTTTGGTCTCGAGCCGATTTTCGAAAACCTCTCGGCTATCTTTGAGAGACGCTTCACGTCTTTGTCTATCTCCATAGTCACGTCAGGATCCGTACCGCTCGCCTCAAGATACTGGCTCCACGCCATCAACGATGAAATAGGAGTGCCTAACTGATGTGCAGTCTCTTTCGACAGACCAACCCACACACGATTCTGCTCCGCTTTCTTTGTGTAGACCACCGCCGTATATATAATGAGGACGAGGACAATCATGACGGCAAGCACCACATAGGGGTAAAGGCTCAGGCGTCGTAGAAGTATGGAGTCTTCGTAATATATATACTGGTTTATTCCGGGATAGACTTCCACGGGAATGAAGTGAGGATTCTCATTTACTATCCTGTCGAGGCTCTTGTTACCCACAGCTTTCGAGAGGCGTTTCTCAAGATATTTCTGATTACGCTCCGTAAGGTCGGAAAAAACAACGTGCTCCCCGTCGTCCACATGGTCGGGGAGCTCGTAGTTTCTGTATTCAAGTATATTTTTGTCGGCATCAGTGACCATCACGGGAATTGAATTATTCTGCGCGATGATGTTTAAAAGGAATTCAAAGTCTGCGTTTCCTTCCACCTGAGCCATCTTCTCGGTTGCCGACGCCCATATGTTCATTCTCTCACGTTCCTGTATGGAAAGCTGCTTTACGAGATTCGTGGAGATAATAAGGAATATTATCACCGCTATCGTAGAGCATACCAGAAAGATCGTCTTTCCGTACTGATCGGAAATTACGGAGAGTTTCATCGTGTCTGCATTCAGATGAATTTTATCTTTGCCTTCCTGATTACCCTGCAGGTATTATCAGAGAATAGCGCTTCCCCCGGTTGGAGTGTCACGATCTCGGCAGCGATGTCAGCATCTTCCGGATTCTCGATTTCACAACCTCCTGCAAGCCACTGCCCGGGATTCTCAAGCAGCCGGTCAAGAATATCGGCATCGTTGATAACTCGGAATGTGCCGTGATGTCCGTCAGGCACATCCATCCGATAGACGGATGACTCGACATTGACCGAACGGGATGCCTTGACGAAAAGTCCCTTCTGATTGACATAGCTGAGGAATACCACCGGCGGGAGTCCGCCGGGACGGGCAGCCGACTGAGATTTTGGTGCCGGCTCCTGTGTATCTGAAGGAGTCTGCACCGGTCTGGATTTCGATTGTGCTCCGGACTCCGGCTGCACTGCGGGAGAATTCGCAATCCCTTGCTTCACACGCTGACGTAGAGAAGCGATCTCATGCTTTGCGGCATCAAGCTCGCGACGCGTTGAATCAGCCTCTCGCCTTGCGGCTTCAAGCATTCCTTCCAGATCCACGCATTTAGCCTTAAGCTGCTTGATCTCGTCGTTTTTGGAAGTCAGGCTGCTTGCATATTGCTCACGCAGCTTATTCTGCTCTTCCTTGGCCGCACGTTTAGCCTCACGGATCTCATTTTCTCCTGCCTTCCGGTCTGCAAGGGTCGCGCCTGTCTCCTTCATGCTCTTGGAGGCATACATCACAAGCCATATCACAACGCCAACAAGCACCACCAGTATACCGATATACCAACCGGTGTTGCTCGACTTGCGTGGCTGTTCATCGACGAGTCCTGCGTCAGCCTCAGCCTGAGCTACCACCGAGGCCTCGTCCATGACAGGCTCGGATTCCACGCTCTGCTCTTCAGATGCCACCGGAGCCACCGGCTCGGCGGCGGGAGCCTGCTGTGGCTCCTGCGATGTTTCGGCAGGCTTTGTCTCAGCGACGGGCGGCTCGGCAGGCTTTGATGATTCAGAAGGAGCGGACACAGTCATCTTATTAAGGTTTTTGGCAAGAATGCTGAGACATTTCTTGCCATCCTCCTTAAGACCCGGCGACTTGAAAAAGGTATTGCTCCAATAGTCCACAAGCTTCGACTTGTCCCATGAGGCATAGTCTTTCGGCACTGCAACGGCATTGAAACTCTTTATGTTCTCCTGCTCTTTAGGTTTGAGCGATTTACTGAGTTCGCCTACACTTGAAGGATTGAGCTGGTCAAGATAGTCGGATCCATTGTTGGCATAGCGTAGATAATGCTTTGCGGCAATGGCGCGGGCCTGCTCCATCTCTTTGTCGGTAACGGCAAAAGACGGGATAGCGGTGACCAGGGCCACCGCTACCATCATTATTTTGAGAAGATAGTTCATCTGTGGTCGATTATTCTTCAGCTTCCTTCATGTTGTGGAATACGTTCTGCACGTCATCGTCATCCTCGAATCGTTCGAGAAGCTTCTCGATGCTCTCGCGCTGTTCCGGAGTGACGTCCTTGTAGTCAGTCGGTATTCTCTCGAACTCGGCGCTGACAATCTCCATGCCGCTTCCTTCAAGGAATTTCTGGATATTGTTGAACTGGTCGAAAGCGCCATATACAAGCCATTCCTCGTCTTCCGCCTCCAGCTCTGCATCAAGGTCCATGAGTTCAAGTTCGAAGTCCTCGAGGCTTGTCTCAGGATTGGGCTTAACATGGAAAACGCTCTTATGGTCGAAAAGGAAGGACAGACTGCCCTGAGTACCAAGAGATCCGCCATGCTTTGTGAA
Organism: Muribaculaceae bacterium; assembly: GCA_029070945.1. Taxonomy (GTDB): domain Bacteria; phylum Bacteroidota; class Bacteroidia; order Bacteroidales; family Muribaculaceae; genus Lepagella. Next base: position 3,052 of record JAIEBK010000017.1, on the reverse strand, counting down.
GTAGCTACGGACGTTGGCGACTGTACGCTGGTTATTGTCTGTTGCGGTCTCAACGACAATTGCGATACCGAAGGGTCCGTATCCTTCATATACGATCTCCTTGTAGTCTGATGCATCCTTGTCAGTAGCTTTCTTGATGGCACGCTCGATGGTGTCTTTCGGCATGTTTGCAGCCTTCGCGTTGTGCATAAGCATACGGAGACGAGGGTTCATATCAGGATCGGGACCGCCGGCTTTTACAGCGATTGTGATTTCCTTACCGATACGTGTGAATGTTCTTGACATATTGCCCCAGCGTTTGAGCTTGCGGGCCTTGCGGAATTCAAATGCTCTTCCCATATTTAGTTTTTTTAGTCTTTAGTCTTCAGTCTTCAGAAGTCTTCAGTCTTCAGAGTTTCCGACTTCAACAATTTATCATTTTAAATCAATAATCAATTCTTAACGTAGAGATGCGCCCAGTTGCTGCTGGAGGCTCTTGATGATCTTGTCCATCACGCCGTCGATCTGCTTGTCCTTGAGCGTATTCTCCGGATCCTGGATAGTGAATGCTACGGCATACGACTTCTTGCCTTCAGGAAGATTCTTTCCCTCATACACGTCGAAGAGTCTTACATCACGCAGGAGTTTTCCTCCAGCCTTACGCGCGCATGCCTCCACGGCGTCGAATGCCGTTGCAGTGTCGAGCAGAAGCGCGAGGTCACGTCTCACGGGCTGAGTCTTTTCAAGCGGAGCGTAGGTGGTCTGGAACTTCGCGGAAAGCTTGCAAAGATAGCTCCAGTCGATCGAAGCGTAGCATACCTCCTGATCGATGTCGAGCATCTTAAGTGTCTTGCGACTGAGAATGCCGATAGTAGCGAGATGCTTACCGCTGCGGTGAGCGATCTCAAGCTTTGCACTGAAAGTGGAATCGTCATCCTGTGTCATCTTCAGGCCAGACTCCGCCACGCCGGCTTTTGCAAGGATATTGAGTACTGTTGCCTTAAGGTCGAAGACGGTTGTCTCCACCGCCTGGCGGTTCCAGGATGCTCCCTGCAGGTTTCCGGTCATCCACAAGGCGAGTTCCATATGCTCGGAATACTGCGCGAGTGGTTTCTCATCGGTCTTCTCTTTCTTCGGGTCGAAGGAGTAGACATTACCGAACTCATAGAACTTAAGATCGGACGCCTTACGGTTGACATTATGAGCGATGCTTTCGAGACCGCCGAAGAGAAGAGTCTGACGCATGACACCGAGGTCATTGCTCAGAGGATTCATCACCTTCACGCTGTTTTCAATCGGGAACTCAGTGTTACCGTCATAATATCTAACAGCGGAGAGTGAGTTATTCATTATCTCGCGGAACCCTTGCCCAGAAAGGTCGTTGCTTATCACCTGCTGGAGGGCATAGGCTTCGTCAACGGCGGTACGCTTGGAAAGGTTTGCGTGCATCTCCGTGCCGAACTCAACATTGTTGTAGCCGTAGATACGAAGAATTTCTTCCACTACATCGCACGGACGAGTCACATCTACACGGTAGGTAGGCACCTTAATCGAGAGGATGTCATCTACATCTGTCTCATGAACCTCAAATTCGAGGGCTCGCAGGATTCCGATGATGGTCTTGCGTGGAATTTCCTTACCGATTAGGCCACAGCAGTATTTTAAGGAGAAATCCATCTCCACAGGCTTGACAGGTTCGGGATAGCAGTCCACAATCTCGCCGCAGATCTCGCCTCCTGCGATCTCACGTATGAGGACGGCGGCAAGTTTTGCAGCATATTCGCACATATTGGGGTCAGTGCCACGTTCATAGCGGAACGACGCATCCGTGCTGAGGCCATGACGGCGTGCGGTGCGACGGATAGAAGTCGGATTGAAGTATGCGCTTTCAATGAAGACATCGGTAGTACTATCTGTCACGCCCGAATCCAGACCTCCGAAGACACCGGCAATACACATAGGTTTCTCGGCGTCGCATATCATGAGGTCCTTTTCGTCAAGTTTGCGCTCGATTCCGTCAAGGGTCGTGAATTCAGTTCCTGTCGGGCAGGTACGCACTACGATCTTCTCGCCGGTCACCTTAGCGAGATCGAAGCAATGTAGCGGCTGACCGATACCGAGGAGAACGAAGTTAGTGATGTCGACGATGGAATTAATCGGACGCTGACCCGCGGCCACAAGAAGGTTCTTAAGCCATTCGGGCGACTCTCCCACTTTCACATTGCGTATCGTCACGCCACAATAGCGAGGACAGAGTTTTGTGTCCTCAACCTCAACCTTAACCGCACCGTCCTTTCTGTCAATAGAGAATCCGGAAACGTCAGGGACACTGATTTCAGGCATCTCCACATCGGCACCTTCTCCCTTTTCAAGGATACGGGCCCACTGATAAGCCTTAAGATCGCGAGCACAACCGTAGTGACTTGCCGCATCCACGCGGTTGGGAGTCAGTTCCACTTCAAGACGATAGTCGCTCTCGACATTGAAGTAAGCCGCAGCCTCCGTGCCGGCAGGCACATCGTCAGGGAGCACCATGATTCCGGCATGGTCATGACCGAGACCGATCTCGTCTTCTGCGCAAATCATACCGTGCGACTCAACACCACGAAGCTTACCTTTCTTAATAGTGAACTCCTTGTCACCGTCATATAGGACAGTACCGATAGTAGCGACTACCACGGTCTGACCGGCAGCCACATTGGGAGCTCCGCAGACGATCTGAAGCGGAGCATCGCCCCCCACGTCGACCGTAGTCACATGCATATGGTCGGAATCGGGATGGGGCTCGCATGTGAGCACCTTGCCTATTTTAAGGCCCCGCAGACCACCGCGGATTGACTCCACCTCTTCAATCTGGTCGCATTCCAGACCGGTGGATGTGAACACAGCCGCCAGTTCCTTCGGCGACTCATTGAAATCGATATAGCGTTTAAGCCACTTATATGATATATCCATAAAGGTATTGTTATCCTTGTTTAAGCCACTTGAATGGGGATGCATCCCATGTCATTCCCTTTCAACTTGCAAAAGTACAAAATTATTGGCTAATATGCAAAAAATAATTGAGAATTGG
>JAIEBK010000169.1:1789-10151 GCA_029070945.1 Muribaculaceae bacterium | reverse complement strand
TAGAACGCCACTGCCTGCAGAAGCAGTCCGATTCCTGCCGCATAAAGCATCCATAGGCAGAAGACAGTGCAGAAGATACCTGTCGTTAGGGCGTATGCATATCCTCTCTTTGCATGTTCGCTCAGCAGACCGCATTTATAGTCTTTTCTTGCGGTCTTTATCAGGAAGAGTCCGCTGAAAAGATATGCCGGAAGCACCATCAGGCCCGTGATGTTGAGTGCATAGAGATAGACGTTTTCGGCCATCACCACAAGCAGAAGAAAGCATTGCATGATTACGCTCGACGCCAGAAGTGCCCGTTGCAGCGAGTCGCTTCCGTCGCTCTTCATCAGCCATTTTGGAAATATACCGTGGTGTGCGGCTGAATAGGGTTGCTCAGCTGTCACTATGGTCCAGGCAAACCATCCTCCGCTGATCGAGATGATGACGGCTGTTATCACAAGCCAGTAGGCCCATTCGCCGCAGATGCTCCTCAGCGCGTATGCCACCGACGGGTCCTCAAGTCCGGCCAGCTCTGCGCGCGACATGATGCCGAAGCAGAACACCGACACAAGCACATATAGTATCCATGCCGCTAAGAATCCGAGTATTCCCGCTTTTCCGACATCGCTCTGCTTTCGGGCCCGTCCGGACATCACCACCGCTCCCTCTATGCCGATAAAGCACCAGAGTGTCACGAGCATCGTGCTCTTCACCTGGCTTGTGATGCCTCCTATGCCGCTGCCGAGACACCATATGTCGGCCGTCAGTGTGTCATATTTGATGTTGAGTGCCAGAAGGATTATGATGAGTGCGATGACGCTCAGTTTCAATGTTGCTGCCGCAGTGGCTATGATTGAGGAGGTGCGTATGCCGGAGCTTATTAGGAAATACATCACCCAGATCAGAGCCGAGCAGAAGATGATCGTCGGCAGTCCGTGATTGAGCAGGGTAGGGAAGAAGGCGCCGAATGTGTCGTTGAGCATCACGGCGTAGGCCACGTTGGCGAAGCAGGCGCAGAGCCAGTAGCCCCATGCTATGTTGAATCCTGTGAATCGTCCGAATCCCTTCTCCGCATAGAGATATATACCCTCGTTGAGTTCCGGGTGCCGGTCGCTCAGTATCTTGAATGTGCTTACAAGCATCAGCATCCCGGTGGCTGTGATCGCCCATCCTGTCATTACGGCTCCCAATCCGGCTCCCGCCGCCATATTCTGCGGAATATTGAAGATGCCGCTCCCCACCATCATGCCGAAGACAAGAGCCACAAGCCCCGTGAGCCCTAACTTATTCTTATCTACGAAAGCTTTATCCTGTTCCATTCCGCAAAATTACAAAAAAAAACCTATCCTCCCAAATCTCCGTCGCTCCGAAAAATGCAGGATGGAAGCGCCATTCATATAGGCGCTCCCATCCTGTATGTGTGGTCTCTTCCGTCACCGCCTTAAGCAGATGACGGCTTGTCGTGGAGATTATTTTTTGATCAGAGTCTTCTTGCCGTCTATCACATAGATGCCTGCAGGGAGATGATCGATGGTAGAGTTGACTTGTACCCCCTGGAGATTGTAGATAGCTCCATCCTTGTCGGCTGCTACTGCTGATACGCCCACGGTATAGTCGATGGTATACTCTATGCTGATCGGTACGTTTGCTTTGCCTGTGCCGTTTTTAACGAAGCCTTCGTCCCCGAACATACCCGGTGTTACGGTAAAGACATAATTGCCGCTCTCTGTGGGTGCGTTGGCGAATGACACTGCGAAGCCTCCGTCGACTGCCTTGAATTCAGCGGTCTCCGCATAGCTGTTGGTTACACCTGCAAGTGTCGCTGACGCTCCGTTCACTGCTTCGATTCCATCAGCGAATGTCAGGGTGATGGTAGCGATTTCCTTGCCGTTGCTGTATTTCCCTGCTTCCGGGTCGACTGCTACGGGCTCAAGGGAATAGGTGGCGTGGTCGGCTCCGTCTGTCAGCTCGAAGCTAAGCTTGATCTCGTCGTTGCTGTGGCCGTAGTTGGGATCCAGTGTCCACGCTTCGGTTCCGAAGGCTCCCTTGGGGATAGTGATGGTATACTTTCCGTTGTAGGTGGGTTCCTTGCCGAACGCTACGGAGAAATAGGTGTAGTTTGCATTCAGGCCGTTGGTCTTGCGCAGACGTCCCTTAGCGCTGAAGTTGCCGTTGTCTTCCTTCAGGCTTACCTCTATTTCTGTTCCTGCCGCTGTCATAAGATTCTTCTTCTCGCATACGAAGAAGATCGACTCAAGCGATTTTTCCGCTGAGATCTGGCCGTTGGCGTTAGGCTTGGGTGTGCTGATGGCAAGCGTAAGGTCATATTCCACCGGAGTAGCCATATTATAGTTGAGGGTGATCGGAGCGGCGTTGGTGCCGGTTGTGCCGCCGGCATTACCGGTCAATGCCTCTTCTGCGATATTCACCTCGACTTTTCCTTCTACGAAGTTAAGCGCATCCTTAAGCTTGAGAGTGAGCTTGTTGGCGTCTGCTGATACGGTTACGCCATCCATAGCCTCGCCGTTGAAGGTGACGCTGACTCCATCCGCCTTGCAGCTTACTTCGTCGAGATTGCCGAAGGTAAGTGTGAGTTCGCCGAAATAGGCGAGGATCTCATCGGTGGGAAGCGACGGGGTATATGCGAAGTCAATCTCTGTGGCAGCCCCCTCTATGGTCCATGTGAAGGTAAGTTCCTTCGGAAGGTCTTCCGGATATGATTCCTCGTCATTGAATGCGCATAAGGCATACTTGGCGATGGTCAGTGTATAGGTGCCTGCTGCTGTCAGAGGTTCAGCTGTGTATATGCAGAAGAGATTCGTGTCTTCCTCCGAGATCTTCACTCCGTCGATAGGGGTGCCGTTGAAGCTGAGCACTATGTCTGACTTGGTGTTTATATCCACCATCGCTATGTTTGGAAAATACAGATATATGTTCTGAAGCTCGTCGACGGTTCCCTCCTCCGGGTCGGTCTGACAGGTCCAGTCGACAGCTTCCGGCGTCTGACTTCCGATAGTGTAGGTTAGCACGATATCGGTGGGGTTATCCTCCATCCATGCGTAGTTGTCGGCGTATCCGGCCAGCGTACCGGCCGGAATATTGATGGTATATGTGCCGGGATCGGTCTGTTCGGCTCCGAATACGAATGCAAGTTCATTGTCGTTTTCCACCGATACATCCACACCGCGCACTCTGCTGCCGTCGGCACGGAGCACGGTGAGGTCGTCTGAAGAATTGATATCGATCTCATCCACATTCGGGAATGTCATGGTCACAAACTGCAGCATAGACACTTCTCCCTCTGCCGGATCAACAGTATAAGAGAAATCATGGTCGGCTGCAAAGGCGGTAGAGGCTAATGCCAATGTCGCTAAGGATGTAAATAATTTATTCATATTTATAAGATTATGGGTTTGGTCATTGGTCTTGTCCTGTTCGTCAGCGCACGGCCATCTTGACGGCGGTCTGTCTGTGTGCTGTCGTAAGTGTAATTATATAGATTCCGGGCGGCATCTGGTATGGCACGACTTCATATCCGTTGCTTATTCCGGTGTGTGTGCGGATCAGGCTGCCTGCCGCGTTATGGATATCAAGGCGATATGTGTCGCCGGGCCTGAGCCTTACACTCACGCCCTCACGTGTGGCTCCGAGTATGCCCGATGGTTCAGCTTCGCGTATGTCGCTGACTGCTCCGGTCGTATGCTCGCCCACTCGCAGCGCATCGGTGTTCTGGACTTCCCCCGTTGTGGTGTCAAGGACGTATGCCACCACACGTGCCTCCGAGGCATCGGGAAGAAGGTCGGGTACTTCGGCCTGCCATTTCACTTCATAGTCCTTTCCCGTTTCCATCGAAGCCGGAAGTGAACCCTCAATTCCGCTGAATGCGGCGTCGGAGGTCAGCGTCACGTCTTCGTAATACATCAGCCCTGGAATAATGGTGGAAGGCAGATAATAGTAAGGTCCGTATGACGGCTGTGTGCAGTTGTTCTTCTGCGCGAATTCCGCATTGGTGGGGTCATGGAAGTCACCGGTCAGGACATAGCCCAGACGGTAACGCCCGTCGCTGTTGTCGATTGTCTCGGATACACGCACATGTGCCGTCATTGCGAGCATGCGTCCCTGCGGTGCGGGAATCTCGTCGAGGCTGACGGCAAAAGAAGTGGGCTGCTCGTAATATTGGCTGAATTTATTCGTGTTTCCCCCTGCCGACGCCTTTATGCGGTTGAGCATCATGTAGGGTACCGCATACCAGTCGAGCTGTTCCCAATATGCCTGGTTGCCGAGCACGTCGTTGACATGCGTATTTACGGAGATAACCCTGTCGCCATACAGTTCCATGAGCTGCTCCAGGGCTATATCTCCGGCAGGACAGTTGACACACCACATCCCGGTGCCTTTGTCGACGAGATACTTGCGCATGAACGGATCGTCAGATCCGTTCGACGCTTCTTCTTCCGTGGATAGCTCAGCCGGGAACTCACCGGCCTGCACGTCCCACATAGCCAGCAGGTAGCCTTCGCTGCTTGTGCATACGAAACGCAGCGACACTTCCTGTCCTTCTGCCGGAGCAAGCGATATGTCGTGGGGTGTGGCATGATATGACTCTGCATCTACCTCGGCTAATATGACGGGAGTGCTTCCGTCTGCCGCCACAGCCTCCACCCGGTAGCTCTCCGGAAAATGCCTGTAGACTGACCGGGCCTTCCACTTGAGCCTATATCCCTTCTCGATTTTCAGAGGCGGGAGTGTGAGGATATTCTCGCAGCTTCCCTTTCCGGCGGTATAGGTCGGGGTCACGGCCACATAGCCAAGGTTGTAGAGTCTGTCTACTGTCCATCCCTTTTCCGTGTATCCGCGCTTGTAGGCTGTCTTTATGGGGAGTTGTCCATTGGCGTTGGACGTCTCTACGTCTTTGGGAAGCTTGCCGCCGGAAAGATTGAGGCTATATGCGGGCGTTTCTGATGCTGACTGCGCCGGCAGAGCCGATAATACGCCCCCCGGCACAGCCATTATAAAGTATATTAAGGATTTTTTGATATTCATTTTACGACGATCTTATAGCTCGCGTCGTCTGCCTTGACCACATAGACGCCTGCGCTGACCTCGGTCACCTTGTCTGTTCCTGCCAGACGGCCGTTCATGTCATAGACAGCTACATTGTCGGCATTCAGCACCTCGATGCGTCCCGGAGTCGCTATCACAAGTCCCTTCTTGGGCGAACCCGCTATCTCGGGTATGCCGTTTATGTCGCTATCCACCTGGATTATGAACGGATAATACTGATATTCGCCGATCGCCGGATTTATATCCGATGCGACGCCCGCGATTGTTTTGGCATCCGACGATATTTTGCTTATGCCGTTGATTGTGTAATTGCTGTTGATTCCGTAAGCCTCCTTCACCGGCTTGAATTCATTGCCTTGGATCACATCGCCTTCGCCGGTAAAGATCAGCTTCTCTCCTATGCCGGCGGAGAAGAAATTCACAGCTTCTTCATTATACCATGTGTCGGTAAGGTAATTGTAGATTACGGCACTGTTGGTCACTTCTCCGTCATTATCCTCGGTGACGTCTGATACATAGCTGCGGGCTCCGTAGAAATTGCCGTTGCTGTCACAGTTGGTGAAGAAGCCGTTCATCATGCTTGACTCTCCTCTGATGCCGTCAAAGTAACCGTTGATAAGTTCCCTCTCATCCCAGATGATATTGGGATCGTTGATGTCGTCTGTCCATGTCTGTCTTCCGTTTTCATCAACTCCTGTATAGTATTTGCCTTTATATTCCAGACAGTCTTTTACGGTAGAGATCTCGTCAAACATTACAAGCTTGCCTTCCACAAGGAGTGCGTTAAGGTTGCTCCCGAAGCCTGCAAAGACCTGACCGCCTATCACCTTGCCGTCCGGTGTCTGTGTCATCGGATAGAATCCCTGATGATCGGGTAGCTTGATGTCTTTGTATGTCTTGAGCTCATAGCTGCCGTCCTCCTGCAGGAACCACTGGCAGGGAATGTATTGTCCGCGTGATGCGCCGGTGCCCGATGTAAGCTTCATATATTGGTATCCTGCGATTATCTTTCCGTCTGGTGTGATGCAGACTGCCTCGTTTGTATTTACCGCGTCGGGATCGATCGGAAGCTGGTTCCATATGCCATCTTTGTAATATGCGGGATATTGATAGTAATCGGCGTATCCGATGCTGCCGACTACTATTCCGTCGTCCGATACATCCATTGCGGTTGTGAATACGGGGGTCTGTGCGGCAGGTGCGTTAGGCTCTCCCACCTCGGTTATGTCGATAAGCTTGTTCGGATCGCTGGCGCGCCAGATATAGGCTAAATATTGTTCGTCATCCGTTATGGCGGCATATTGTCCGTTGTCTGACACTCCGCCTACGATTCCAAGATTGTCGAACACATACACTTTACTCTCGGCTTTGCCTGACAGAGAAATGCCGGCAAGCACAAGGCCCGTTAGCAGTAGAGATTTTTTCATACTTTGTGTTTTTTTATTATGATGTCTGTTTTATGTCGTAGGTAGGTTGTTGGGCACCCTTCTTTGTTACGGGACAAAGTTAAGCAAAAATATTTTTATATGCAAAAATTAAAGTCAAAAAACAATCGTACGGTCTTCTTTCTGATTAAAATGCTTCCATGTCGATTTGCGGTCAATCTTCGGTTATTTATCGAATTCTAAACAACTTAATCAGGTTGTCAAAAAAAATTATTAATTTTGCACCTGAATAACCCTTGTGCAACCCCGATTATGCATTCTGCATTATGAATTATGCATTGAAAAAACGTCTGCGCTATATCGATGCGATGCGCGGTCTCGCCATCCTTCTTGTCGTCTTCAGCCATGTGACCAACGCCTACGTCAAGATGCCGATCACAAACGCGTCTTTCGCCGGTGTCTACTATATGATGACGATGTTCAGAATGCCCCTCTTTTTCTTTGTCAGCGGTTTCTTCGCATTCCGTATGGCCGAAAAATGGACCTGGCCCACAGTGAAAAGGGTGATGACGAAGAAATTCCAGGCCCAGATAGTAGGTCTCGCTGTCTTCTCCTTTCTTTATGGGGTATGTATAAGGGGGTGGAATTTCAAGTTCCTGTGGACTTCCAATCCATATTGGTTTACGATATCCCTTTTCGAGATGTTCGTATTATATCTTGCGGTGGCGTTGATTGTAAGAAAGACAGGCAGCAATATCCCGTTGTATACGCTTCTTGGCATATCGTTCGTTTCCCCGTTTGTATTCAACTATCTCACCGATGGCATGAAGATGCCGGAATGGGTCGTAGGTCTTCAGACCTGGCATACGCTCAACTATTGGCCCTACTTCATGATGGGTATATTCGCGCGTCGTTTCGAGTCCTTCACATGGAAGCTTGTCGACAATAAGTACTTTAAGGCTCTCATGATAGTCGGATTCTTCTCTCTTGTCATATTCTACGGCTGCCGCCATAGGTATTCGCTTGAGTGGGATTTTGTCATGACCGCGATGCGCTTCTCCGGACTCATGACACTCCTTATTTCTTTTAGAAGCTACCGCGATTGGTTTGACAAAGGCACCGCGGTAAGCAACTGCATGTCGTTTGTAGGCAGCCGTACCCTCGATATCTATTATCTTCACTATTTCTTTATTCCCGACCTGGCGTTTATGAAGGGATTCCTGTCTTCAGGTCCGGGCAATAGTGTCCTGGCTATGCTCGCGATAGGACTCACAATCTCGGCGCTTTTGATTGCTCTGTGTCTCCTTATCAGCGCGGTATTGCGTTCCACTCCCTTCCTTGCGTCATGGCTCTTCGGCGCCTCCCGATGATCATTGCAAAAAAAATTACGTTTGTTCTGTTGCAAATCCGGAATCGCGGCGTCTTCCTGATAGATGGAAAGAGATTTTATCATATCCGCATTTCGGAATGTAAGCCGAAGATTCCGGTCCGGGCGTACCGACGACGATGAGGACTCCCTTCAGGAAGCCTTCTGCCGTCTGTGGACCCGTCGCGGTGACTTTTCTTCTATGGGAGAAGCCGAGGGTTTCCTGACGGTGGCCGCACGCAACGTCTCCATTGACCGTCAGAGGCGACGTCAGGCACATCCGGAGACCGATATCGATACCGTCTGCCACCATCCAGCTGCAGGAGAAGACAATGACCGAAGTGATCTGATCACTGAAATCAATCGTCTTATCGATACTTGCCTTTCTCCACGCGACCGTGAGATACTACGGCGTCACGACCGCGATGGCTGGGACTTCGAGGATATAGCGGAGCATTTCGGCATAACGCAGGCCAACGCACGCATGATTCTCTCCCGCGCACGCAAGACCATCCGCACACTCTACCGTCAACGCCCTCCCTCCCCTTAACTCTTAACCCTTAAC
>JAIEBK010000169.1:0-1689 GCA_029070945.1 Muribaculaceae bacterium | reverse complement strand
CTTAACTCTTAACCCGAGTATGAATAAAAAAGAATTATATAATAAGATAGACCTATATTTTGAGGCCGGACTCTCCCGGAAGGAGGAGGAACTGCTGCTGAGGCGACTTCTGCCGCTTCAGGGATCGGATCCGGCTGTTGACGAGACTCTCGCGGTGATGCTCGCATCTCGTATTCCCGGTAAGACATCGGTTTCTAAGAAGATTCCGTTATGGAGAATTGCTGCAGTAGCGACTGCCTTAATCGCAGCCGCAGGAATAGGATTTCTTGCAGGCAATCATGATTCCGCCGCCCGGGGCACGATGCTGGCATATGTCGGAGGGGTAATGGTCGACGATCCACATGAGATAATGAATATCATTGACAACCAGCTTTCTGATATCGGAGAGTCTTCTGAGTTCTTCGCCCGGACAGTATCGGACGATCTCGACGATATTCGGGATGCTCTTAACAGCGAAGATCTATGAAATCAATGATGCGGATATCTTTCAGGATATTACTTATGATTGTCATGTCTATGATGCCTTTGTGTGCCGTTGCGGAGAATCTGAGCGTCGATTCTTTCTTCCGGGAGGATTTCGCTAAGAATCCTGCCGTGACCATGGTGTCGGTGTCTGGAAAACAGTCTGACTGGACGGGCTTGACATCCTATCGCAGTGTCTCCGTATCAGACGATGACGATAAGGCTGACGCAATGTCAAGGGCGGTCAGGAAAGACGGAGCGAAGGCTGAGTTCAAGGAAACCTCTTTCAAAGACGGCCATCTGCATTTCGGTTTCTATGGCCTCGGTGGTGAAGGCTCTCATCGCAGATACCTCTTTTTCCTTGACCTCCGGCCCAAGGGTAAATCCAAGACTACACTTGTCTACATCGAAGGCGACTGGAGTCCCGAAGAAGTAAAGGCCATGATCACTAAAAAAATCAGATAACGAATCGACAAATATTATTCCCGATATTATGAGAAAAATTATTTTGCCCCTCCTCCTTACTCCTTTCCTCTCTGTAGCCCGGACTGCTCCCGAGACCCCCGACACAGTCAAGATCATAGACAATCCCGGCAAGGTGATCGTCTCCCGTACCGGCGACACCACCGTCATCGAAGTCGAGAAACCGATCGATTACGGTAAGGACCTATTCACATACAACGTGACCGTGGAAGAAGCCGACGATTCCGAACCCACTTTTGATTTCGAGATTCCTTTCGGTATAGGAAAGGACAAGGAGAGGCATAAGGACCGGTCTCGCCTGATGACATCGGTGATTCTGGTAGGACACGGGTATCTGGGCCAGAGGTTTAATTATTACGATAAAGGTAATGTAAAGAATTCTATCGAGGTGGGATTCAGGGAAGTCATAGGCGTCAGATGGAGCCGTGGGACATATTGCCCTTCTTTTTCCACCGGAATAGGTTTAGGAACGCAGATATATCATGCTCAGGATGGTTTTGCCTATGTCAAGGTGGGATCAAGTCTGGTTTTGCTTCCGGTCGAGCCGGGAGCCTCCGTAAAGTCTACGAGACTGGATGTGTTTAATTTCCAGATTCCGCTTATGTTGACGGTTCCTGTCGGGAGAGATGTCCGGTTTACCATCGGCGGGGTGGCCTGCTTCAATTCCTACGCACGTGCGCAGACCGAGATTTCAAGCGGCTCCACAAAAATCAAAACAACCTATAAAGGTCTCCAGCAGCGTCT
>JAIEBK010000168.1 GCA_029070945.1 Muribaculaceae bacterium | reverse complement strand
ATTATAACAGAAGTTGTTTTGACTTATTTACGAAAAATAAGTCAAGACAATTTCATACATTCAACATTATTATAACTTATAGGAACCTCCTATAAAAATTGTATGAGTGTTGTAGTCAGGTTTTCCGGAAAAATTCATCGGATGGCTGCCCGAATAAAGAATGAAATTCGAAATACCATAACCTATTGTAAAGATAGATCTTTTAATCTGCATATTTATTCCGCATTTTAAATCCCAACTAAAGGTTTTATCAACTCCTCTTCCCACGGCGGAGGGAGATAAAACGAAACCAGGCTCAGCAAAAATATAAAAGCCTGCATCTTTACTGTTCAAATGCACCAAGCGCGGAGTTCGCAACGCTAACGCCGGATTTAATTTGAACCGTGCGGTATAAGTGTGTCCCGGGTACCATTCCTCCCTCCCCCAGTCACTCATTTCCCTTATCTCTCCGGCAAACCCAATACCCACTTTTAAACCGACATACTGTACAGGAAAATAAAGTCCGCGAAATGACATTTCATATCCGTCATTATTTAATCCAGCTATAAAGCCTCCCTCCCAGTGCATAATGTCTTCATTGATCTTTATAGACTGTGCTCCGGACGCAAAAACTATACTAAATAAAAATAATATTAATATTGACCTCATAAGATCTTAAAATATTACGACTCGATTATGATATAGTTAACGTCTATTTAACGACGAAGAGTCAATTCTTCTTGCGTATTAATGAAAAAAATTGTAATTTTGCATACTGATTAAAACATATCAGCATGGAGACAAAATACATTTTTGTTACGGGAGGCGTGGTCTCTTCACTTGGAAAGGGAATCATATCCTCATCTCTCGCCTGTCTGCTAAACGCACACGGCTATCGGGTCACAATCCAGAAGTTTGATCCTTATATCAATATCGACCCAGGCACCCTTAATCCATATGAACACGGCGAATGTTACGTCACAGAAGACGGCCATGAAGCGGATCTTGATTTAGGTCATTACGAGCGGTTTACCAACGTGCCGACATCCCGTGCCAATAATGTGACTACAGGACGCATATACAAAAACGTCATAGAGAAGGAACGTCACGGCGACTATCTTGGCAAGACAGTACAGATCATTCCCCATATTACGGATGAGATCAAACGCAACGTCAAACTCCTTGGCGATACCGGAAAATTCGATTTCATCATAACGGAAATCGGCGGAACTGTCGGCGACATAGAATCACTTCCTTTCCTTGAGGCCGTGCGTCAGCTTCGATGGGAACTCGAAGATAGCGCCCTATGCGTGCATCTCACTTATGTGCCATATCTTCATGCGGCTAAAGAACTGAAGACAAAGCCGACACAACACTCAGTGAAGCAGCTTCAGCAACTGGGAATACAGCCTGATCTGCTCGTGCTCAGGACCGAACACGATATTCCTGACGGAATGAGAGCCAAGATCGCTCAGTTCTGCAATGTCGCTAAGGATGCAGTGATACAGTCGCTCGACTGTCCGAGCATCTATGAAGTGCCGCTGATGCTTCATTCCCAGAATATGGATGAGATTGTGCTCAGGAAGATGCATGTGCCGACATATGGCGAACCACTCATGAAGCCGTGGCTTGATTTTGTAGAGAAGATACATACGGCAGAAAAGGTGGTGACCATCGGTCTAGTAGGCAAATATGTGGAGCTTCAAGATGCGTACAAATCTATCAACGAATCACTTTTCCAGGCAGCTACCTATTGCCATCATAAATTGAAACTGAAATATATCCACAGCGAGAAACTTACGGATGATAATGTCGATGAAATGATGGCGGGGCTTGATGGAGTGATTATTGCTCCCGGGTTTGGAAACCGAGGAATAGAAGGTAAATTCGTAGCCCTCAGATGGTGTCGGGAAAACGATATTCCGACATTCGGTATCTGTCTGGGTATGCAGTGCATGGTGATAGAATACGCCCGCAACGTTCTCGGATATACAGACGCGAACAGTGTTGAGATGGATCCTTCTACCAAGCATAATGTAATCGACATGATGGAGGAACAGAAGCATATCTCCGACATGGGAGGGACTATGAGACTGGGAGCCTACGACTGTCAGCTAATGCCCGGAAGTCTCGTGGCTGAGGCTTACGGAAAAACCGACATCCGCGAACGCCATCGCCACCGCTATGAGTTTAATGACTCTTACCGTAAGGAATTCGAAGCGGCAGGCATGCGGTGTGCAGGCGTGAATCCTCAGTCAGGACTTGTCGAGGTTGTGGAGATACCGGGAAAACGCTGGATGGTCGGTACGCAGTATCATCCGGAATATTCCAGCACCGTCCTCAATCCCCATCCCCTCTTCATGTCATTTATGAAAGCAGCCATCCGATACCACGACGAGACTAAGGGGGTTAATTAGTTTATAAGGTTTAAAAAGTTTAGTAACTCAACAGGCCATCTAATTATCTTTTAAACTGAATAACCCCATAATCTTTTAAACTTCTTAAACACCTTAAACCTCTTAAACTAAACGATGGTAAGTGTCAACGACCTGACAATGGAGTTCTCGGCACGTCCGATTTTCTCGGACGTGAGTTTCGTCATAAATAAAACCGATAAGATCGGTCTGGCCGGTAAGAACGGTGCGGGAAAATCTACCTTGTTGAAGATCATCGCCGGTCTTCAACAGCCGACTTCCGGGACTGTCTCAAAACCATCTGAGGTCACCATCGGCTATCTTCCCCAGCAGATGAAACTGGCCGATGACACTTCAATAATAAATGAGGCACGAAAGGCCTTCGCACATATTGACGAGCACAAGTCACGTCTGGATGATCTGAACGAACAGCTTGCCACGCGCACTGACTATGAAAGCGAATCATATGCCCGTCTTATTGAAGACATAGAGTATCTCAACGACAGGCTATCTATCGAAGGCGCAGACAATATGGAGGCTGAGGTGGAAAAGACACTGATTGGTCTTGGCTTCAGCAGGGAGGATTTCGACCGACCAACTTCCGAATTCTCCGGAGGTTGGAGAATGCGCGTGGAACTTGCCAAGATCCTTCTTCAGAAACCGGACCTTCTCTTGCTCGACGAACCTACAAACCATCTGGATATTGAATCCATTCAGTGGCTTGAGCAGTTTCTCCAGACAAAGGCCAAGGCCGTAATGCTCGTAAGCCATGACAGGGCATTTCTTGACAATGTAACGCGTCGCACCATAGAGATCTCATGTGGAAAGGCCTACGACTATAAGGTAAGCTATACGCCTTATACGGAATTACGGAAAGAACGAGTGGAGCAGCAGATGAGGGCCTATGAGAACCAGCAGAAACAGATTGCCGATATCAAGGCTTTCATCGAACGTTTCCGCTATCAGGCCACAAAGGCCATACAGGTGCAGAGCCGAATAAAGCAGCTTGAGAAAATCGTGCCTATTGAGGTAGATGAGGTTGACAACAGCCGTCTTCGCCTTAAGTTCCCTCCCGCTCCGCGATCAGGTGATTTTCCGCTTATCCTCGAGGATGTAGGTAAGGCATATGGAGATCACCAGGTGTTTGACCATGCCGATTTCAGAATCAGGCGTGGAGAGAAAGTTGCGTTTGTCGGCAAAAACGGCGAAGGAAAGTCTACTCTCGTGAAGTGCATTATGGGAGAGATAGAGCATACCGGTATGCTTAAACTGGGTCATAATGTCAAGATCGGTTATTTCGCACAGAACCAGGCCCAGCTTCTTGACGAGAACCTGACGGTATTTGAGACGATAGACAATGTTGCCGTAGGAGATATCCGACTAAAGATACGTGATATTCTGGGGGCATTTATGTTCGGAGGAGAGGCCTCTGACAAAAAAGTCAAAGTGCTCTCCGGAGGGGAGAAGACCCGCCTTGCTATGATAAAGCTTCTTCTGGAGCCAGTCAATTTCCTTATCCTTGACGAGCCGACCAATCACCTTGACCTGAGGACGAAAGACATCCTAAAAGATGCAATACGTGATTTTGACGGGACGGTGATAGTAGTCAGTCACGACCGTGACTTCCTTGATGGCCTTGTGGAGAAGGTATATGAATTCGGAGGAGGCAAGGTAAGGGAAAATATCGGCGGCATATATGACTTCCTTCGTTCAAAGAATCTCGAGAATCTTCGTGATCTCGAACTTACAAAATCACCTACAGGCAAAAATCCTGATTCTTCACCTGTTCAGGATTCAGCACCGACTGTGGCTCCCCCCTCGCAGGAGACTCCTAAACTATCATATGCCGAACAGAAAGCCCGGGAGAAAGTAGTGAAGAAAGCGGAAAAAAAGGTGAAGGATGCTGAGAACGAAATCTCTCGACTGGAGTCATTGTTGAAAGAAATAGAGGAAAAGATCGCGGCCGGCGACACTTCTTCTGAAACTCTCGACTCATATGCCAAGGCTCAGAAGGATCTTGAAAACGGAATGTCCATATGGGAGCTTGCCACTATGGAACTGGAGGATCTCAGATCCTAAATGAGTTTAAGGAATAAAGGTTTAATGTTTTATGCTATGTTGGAATGAATACTGACAAACACGGAATAAATATAGATAATCTTGACCTGACTGTCTCGCCTAAAGAGGATTTTTTCCTTTATGCCTGTGGTGGATGGAAAAAGAAACATCCGTTGACTCCTGAATACTCGAGATTCGGAATGTTTGATCTTCTCAGAGAGAATGCCCGTGAGCAACTTAAGGAGCTTATCGTCAATCTTTCAGAGCATGAGGATGCAAAGAAGAGCGGGACCGTCGCCCAGAAAGTCAGTGACCTTTATGCCATGGGTATGGATGAGAAGAAACTGAATGAGGAAGGGGCGGCTCCCCTCCAGCCTATTCTCGATAGAATAGCCGGTGCCGACACGACGAAGATGGAGGAACTTCTTGCATGGCAGCACTTAGGAATCGGCAGCAGTTTCTTCGGTAGCGGTGTCGGTACGGATGCTATGGACTCCAACATGAATATACTTCACATCGGTGAGGTCGGACTTGGACTTGGTGACCGAGACTTCTATCTTGAAAAGAATGAACGCAACGATGAGATTTTGGCCGCATATCATAAATATGTAAGGCGTCTGATGGAACTTATCGGATATGACGAGGAGGCTCAGGAGAGGGTATGGAATGCCGTTATCAAGCTTGAGACGGAATTTGCCCGTAATAAGATGACGAGGGAAGACCGTCGTGATCCGAGGAAGCGTTATAATATCATGACCATTGATGAGATCAGGACGAAATTTCCTAAGTTCGCCTGGGATACATATTTTCGTCTGCTCGGCCTGAAGGATGTAGATAAGGCAAACTTTGCTAATCCGGCGTTTACTGAGTTCATTACCACATATATACCGACTTTAACTCCTCAGGAGATCAAGGATTATATGACCTTTGAATCGGTCAATGATGCCACCAACCTTCTTAGCGACGATTTCATCAATGCAAGTTTTGACTTTTATGACAGAGTCATGAGCGGCAAGGAGGAACTTGAACCACGCTGGAAACGTGCTATGGCTATACCTAACTCCATGCTTGGAGAAGCTGTCGGAAAACTCTATGTGGAAAAATACTTTCCGGAGGAGAATAAGGAATACATGATAAAGCTTGTAGACAACCTCAGGGCGTCTCTTGGGAAACATATACAGGCACTTCCGTGGATGAGCGATGAGACCAAGTCGAAGGCTTTGGAAAAACTATCGACATTCAAGGTAAAAATCGGCTATCCTGATAAATGGAAGGATTATTCAGAGATCAAAATCGATCCGGATAAATCATATCTTGAGAATGTACTCGAAGCTTCAAAATGGTTTGTGAAAGACAATTATGCAAAAATGAACAAGCCGGTCGATAAAGAGGAATGGCATATGACTCCCCAGACGGTGAATGCATACTATAATCCCACCACAAACGAGGTATGCTTTCCTGCGGCTATTCTGCAGCCTCCTTATTTTGATCCTTCCGCAGACGATGCCCTGAACTATGGAGCAATCGGAGTGGTGATCGGTCATGAGATGACACATGGATTCGATGACAGCGGCCGACAGTTTGATAAAAACGGAAATCTTGCAGAGTGGTGGACCCCGGAGGATGCGGATCGTTTCAAATCGCTTGCCGATCGTCTTGCTGAGCAGTTCGATGCCATAGAGGTGCTTCCTGGAGTGAATGCTAACGGAAGGTTCACTCTCGGAGAAAACATCGCCGATCAGGGAGGCCTGAGAATATCACTTACAGCCTACCTTGACAGTATAAAGGACAGTACGGCGCAAGACATAGATGGATTCTCCCCTCTCCAGAGATTCTATATAGCCTATGCCAATGTATGGGCAGACAATATTAGAGATGAGGAGATTTTGCTCCGTACGAAGACGGATCCTCATTCTATAGGAATGCTCCGTACAAACGCCACCTTACGCAACATCGATCAGTTCCATGAAGCATTCGACATCAATGAGGGAGATCCGATGTGGCGTAAAAAGGAAGAAAGGATTGTGATATGGTAAGTTCTGAATACGGATTGATCGGAAAGGTATTGGGACACTCTTTCTCCGCCTCATATTTCAACGACAAATTCAAAAGGGAAGGAATAGATGCGCACTATAGCCTTTTTCCGCTCGAAAACATAGATCTTCTGCCGGATCTGATCAGGAGCCATCCGTCGCTTAAAGGCCTTAATGTCACGATTCCGTATAAAGTGGAAGTGATGAAATATCTCGATAGTCTCAGCGAAGAGGCTGAGGAGATAGGGGCTGTCAACGTAATCAAGATCGAAAGGGATGAGGACAGCGGCACTTTCCGGCTGAAGGGATTTAACTCCGATGCATATGGTTTTACTCAATCTATGGTGCACTTGCTCGCCACTTCCGGCTATATATTTGAGACCGAGGGAGAAAAGCCATTGGCTTTGATTCTTGGTACAGGAGGGGCATCAAGGGCTGTAGTATGGTCTATGCAGAAAATCGGATTTGATACTCAGCTTGTGGGACGCACACGCCGGGATAATTGTCTGGCTTACGGAGACCTGACACCTGAGATGGTGTATGGTGCCAAAGCCGTGGTCAACTGTACACCACTCGGGACTACTCCCGACGTCAATTCGGCCGCCCCCTTTCCTTATCAATATCTCCACGAAGGGCAGGTATGCTTCGATCTGGTCTATAATCCTTCGGATACTTTGTTTATGAAGATATGCAGGGCTCATGGATGTATGGTCAGCAACGGACTTGAGATGTTACGTCTGCAAGCTGTCGGAGCGTGGAATTTCTGGAACGGCCGGTGATAGACTTGAATAATGCATAAAGGTCCGCTGATTGCAACTCTCTCGTTGGCATCCGGTATTGCAATGTCCGCCATATTCGGACTTTCATGGTGGTGTGGTGTGATGCCTATTGCAATATCGCTTATAGTCTATCTATTTATTCTTAGATCGCTGAAAAATCCTGTCATAGCTTTCCGTATCGGAAAATGGCATGTGATGTGGGTAGTCATGCTCTTTGTTGGAATAGGACTTACGGATGAGTCTCTAAACCGTCCTGAAACGCTGGATATTGCATTCGGAAGAAACTTACCCGATTCATTGTGCTGTGAAGTGACCTCTGTGCTGACCAAAACATATGGAGACAGGATCGACGCAGTGATTGAGGGCACCAACGGGGCAAAGGTAAGAATCCGGAGTGGTATCACTCAGATTTCTCCAGGCGATGTGATAAAGATCCAATCATGCTGTCTAAAGGAAATTTCTTCAGACACTACTGAGATAGGACGAAGGATTAAGCCGATGTTGCGGGCTTCCGGAATTCTCTACACAGGCAGGATAACCCCTGCCGGATTGGATGTTGTCGGCAGAAGTTCGAATCTCCGTTATTTCTTTACCGATATAAGGGAGACAATCGAGGCCAACATCGAAAGGAGTCATCTTTCAAAATCAACAGCTGACTTTCTTAAAGCTATAATGATGGGCGACAAAACCGGTCTTGACGAGCAGACACGAATGACGTTCGCCAATGGCGGAATGGCCCATATGCTGGCTCTCAGTGGTCTTCATATAGGGATATTGGCTGGATTTCTAATACTTGTGATGTGGCCAATTAGACTCGTCGGACACTATAAATGGGGTTATGTCATAGCACTGTGCTTCCTTTGGGTCTATGTCGCCCTGACGGGAATGTTTTACTCTTCCGTGAGGGCATGTATTATGACGACTTTCGCCTTTATCGGCATTATAGCTGAAAGGAAGAACTTTGCTGGAAACGCCCTCTGTTCGGCATGTATGCTGATTCTGCTTGTAGATCCGGCAGCCCTCTTCGACGCAGGATTCCAGTTAAGTGTGGTGTGTGTAGGTGCTCTGATAGCCTTTGCTTCCCGTCTGAATCCTATAGGACATCGTCACCATCCTGTGTTGTACAACCTCTCCGGTGCTTTGATTGCGACTATGGTGGCCACTTTTGCTTCGTGGGTGCTGATATCCTATTATTTCTCTCAGATCCCGCTGATGTTTCTTACATCAAACTTTATATTGCTTCCGCTTCTTCCACTCTATCTCTCGCTGGCCGTAGTATTCGTTGTTTTTCTTTCATTGGGCTATGAGATGAGATGGATCGGCAGGATTCTTGATGATGGCTATGATCTTATTCTTTATGGTACAGAACGGCTTTCCTGTGGCACGGAATTTGTAGTAGACTATCAGGTGCCCTTGTGGGGTGTCATAACATGGTTGCTTATGCTTGCCGGAGCAGCCTTAGTCTTACATGTAAAGGAAACGAAATGAGAGCGACATCAGGCTTTTTAGAAGATCGGTTTGATAGATTCAATCAAGAGATCTTTGACGATTCACTGCCCAGACCGTTGATGCATATTTCATCGGCACGATCATTCATGGGCCAGTTCAAGGTAGAATCCAGAGCATTGCCTTTCAGAAAGAAAAAGGAAATCTATCATCTTATTCTCAGCAACCGTTATGATCTTGATGAAGAAGTACTGGAAGACGTAGTGATACATGAGATGATACACTATTTCATCCATTATAGGAAAATCAAAGATTCGTCGAGCCATGGAAGACGGTTCAGGGAGTTGATGAATGATATAAACAGACGTCACAACCGACATATCACAGTCAGCCACAGATGCTCAAAAAAAGAATTGGAAAGTGACTCTGCGAAAACTCATTCGATAATATGCCTTTGCACTATGACTGACGGACGCAAACTTATATGCCGTGTCTCACAAAGCAAGGTCTTTGAGATTCGCCGGGCCTTGTATCAGTGGGATAAAGTGGCGGAACAGGAATGGTATTGGGTATATGGAAGCTATTTCAACCGCTACAGGCGTGTGCTTACACCAAAGTTGTTTTCTGTAGATGAGGAAGGATTGGAAATAATTGCTTCAGGCACAAGACTTGAATTCGTGGAAGTGTCAGGCGGAAGTATGATTTTGCGTCCTGCCGGTCGTATTAGTCGCTGAAATCCTTTTTTATTATATTCTTCCCTATTGAATGGAAGATATGTCAGCTGCAGGCTGTCGATAAATACAATTGGTGAGGAATTCTCGAAATCAGCGATTGCGAAAATCCTGTTTACAGTAAGAAGAGAATCTGTCTGTAGCGATACCTCCACCCATTTATCCATACTCATGTTAGACTGCTTGTATATCTCAGAACTTCCGTCTAAATAATCGACACCGAGCGTAAGGTTGCGTGCAGACGCTCCATTAACCGTCATTTTCCATGTAAGCTTACTCCCCGGCTCAATATCGCTCACGGGAATATTTGCCACAATACCGGATGTAAGCGACTTGTCATCTAACGCAAAATGCCTGCTGTATGGCCAAAGGTCGGAGGCATTTCTCTCTGTTTCAGATTCGCCTGCAGCTCTTGCATATTTAAGTTCCTTTTTATTCAGAATTATATCGATCTTCTTAAAAAGCTTAGGATACTCATCCATATTCCTGCCGTACCATGCAAGCGTGCTGTCCATTTCCTCCGGGGAAACTCCATGATGCATCAGGACGCCTCGTCCGAGCAGTTCACGGTCGCGACCTTGCAGATAACCGTATGCATCCCCGGAGCGGTCATACGCCTCGGCGATCTGAAGGTCTGCCATTACGGCCGCCATCTTATCCTCGCTCAGAATACCCTTGGGGCGTTTTGAGCACCCGGTGGCAATCATGGCAATCACAGTGAATATGGATAAGTATTTCTTTATCATGAATAAGATTTTCTTTATCTTTGAAAGCGTGTCTGGACAAAAGATTATGAGTCCTGGCCGATTCCTGAATAGGAATCTGATCGATATTTATTATTTGGCTGACTCTTTCTTTTCCGGACGATCGAAAACCGCGTTGAATGCCTTTGAACAGTCTGAGGAGAAGAAAATGATAAGCAGGGCGACTCCGACACAGATCGAGGCATCAGCTATATTGAAGATGTACTGGAAAAACTCATATTCCTTTCCGCCGATACCCGGTATCCAAGAAGGCCACGTGAAAGAGAAGAACGGGAAATACAGCATATCCACTACCCTTCCCTCAAACCATCCGGCATATCCGCCTCCGGCGGGAAAAAGCACCGCATGTTCCGGGGGAAAAGGATTGTTGAAAATTTCACCATAGAAGACACAGTCGAATATATTGCCGGCGGCCCCTGCGGTGATCAGCGCACAGGCAATATAGAATCCCTTCCGTAGATTTGTAAGAGACAATGTCTTCCTTATGAACCATATGAAGAATATGACAGCGGCGATACGTCCAAAGGTCAGAATGAACTTATTGAACAACTCCATTCCGAAAGCCATTCCATTGTTTTCAATAAACTTTATCTGAAACCATGGAAATACCTCATATGCTTCTCCCAGATAGAAATGGGTCTTTACGTAAAACTTCACTGTCTGATCCAGAATGACTATCAGGAGCATCACAATAGCCACCAGCCATCCTGTGGAAAATACAGGATGGCGGGGACTGTTATTGATAGATGTATAAGTCATATACTTCAGCGTACTACGTTGGCAAGTATCTTCAATCCGTCTATATCGAGTTCCTTGACTGGTGCCGGGACTTCCGCCGCCGTCTCAATGGAATCAGCCAAAACCTGAGAAGCGATATAATCCTTGTACTCCTCAAGACAATCCTTCACTTCCGCGACGTCTGAGAGAATTACTTTCACCCTGTCGGTTATTGCGAAGTCAGATTCCTTACGGATATTCTGGATACGGTTGATAAGTTCGCGGGCCAGTCCTTCGTTGCGAAGGGCATCGGTTACAGTCACATCGAGAGCTACTGTCACATTGCCTTCATTTGCAACAAGCCAGCCGGGAACGTCTTCCGGAATAATCTCTACGTCGTCAAGCGTTACAACCGGCTTTCCTTCAATTTCTGCAAACTCAATCTGACCTTCACGTTCGATCGCAGCTATCTGTTCAGCAGTCATGGCCGCAATAGCCTTGCCGAGATCCTTCATGACCTTGCCGTAGCGTGGACCAAGTTTCTTAAAGTCAGCCTTTACCTTCTTTACGAGACCGGACTCCTCGTTGTCTACAATCTTGACTTCCTTTACATTCACTTCCGCGGCGATGAGAGGAGCGATAGCCTCAAAATCCGCTTTCTGTGCGATATCGATAGCAGGTATGAGAAGCTGACTCAGCGGCTGACGAACCTTAATGTTCACCTTGCGTCGCAGAGCGAGCACGAGTGATGTGGCGATCTGAGCGAGGGCCATCCGTCGCTCGAGAGCCGGATCTACGAGAGCCGGATCACTGACAGGGAAGTCAGCCAGATGTACGGAAGCATAACCATCGGCTTCAGCCGCAGATACGGTTAGATCGCTATACAGACGGTCAGCATAGAAAGGTGCGAACGGAGCCATGAGGAGCGCGATTGTCTTCAGGCAGGTGTAGAGTGTCTGGTAAGCCGCAAGCTTATCGCTGTCCATTTCTCCGGCCCAGAAACGCTTTCTGTTAAGACGCACATACCAGTTTGACAGATTGTCGTTGACAAAAGTCTCGATGGCTCGTGCCGCTTTAGTCGGTTCGTAATCATCAAGGTCTTTCTCAACTTCAGCGACGAGTGTGTTCAGAAGTGAAAGAACCCAACGGTCAATTTCCGGTCGTTCGGCAACCGGCACTTGTGCCTCATCACCGGTAAAACCATCTACGTTGGCATACTGAGCGAAGAACTTATAGGTATTGTATAAAGTGGAGAAGAGTTTACGGCTGACTTCAGTCACTCCATCCTCGTCATATTTAAGGTTATCCCAAGGCGAGGAGTTGGAGATCATATACCAGCGCACAGGGTCACTGCCGAATTTCTCAATGTTTCCGAAAGGATCTATGGCGTTGCCGAGACGCTTGCTCATCTTATTACCGTTCTTGTCAAGCACGAGACCATTGGAAATGACCGCTTTGTAGCTTACTGAGTCAAATACCATGCCTGCTATGGCATGGAGCGTAAAGAACCATCCGCGGGTCTGGTCGACACCTTCAGCGATGAAGTCGGCCGGATAGATCTCATGGCTGTCAAGCGCCTCCTTATTTTCAAACGGATAGTGACACTGTGCGTAAGGCATAGCTCCCGAGTCAAACCATACGTCAATGAGGTCGAGTTCTCGCTTCATCGGTTTTCCACTGGCAGATACCAGAGTGATGTCGTCGACGTAGGGACGGTGCGGATCTATTTTGTCATAGTTCTCCTTGGAGTAATCGCCGGGCTTGAATCCCTTGCTTGCAAACGGATTCTCTGTCATCACGCCGGCTTTCACAGCCTTCTCAATCTCGTCGTAAAGTTCCTGATAGCTTCCGATGCAGATTTCCTCCTTACCGTCTTCTGTGCGCCAGATAGGCAGAGGCGTGCCCCAGTAGCGTGAGCGGCTGAGGTTCCAGTCCTGCACATTCTCAAGCCACTTGCCGAAACGACCGCTGCCGGTAGTCTCAGGTTTCCACTTTATGGTCTTGTTGAGTTCTATAAGACGTTCGCGAGCCTCCGGAGTACGTATAAACCAGCTGTCGAGCGGATAATAGAGTACAGGTTTGTCGGTACGCCAGCAGTGAGGATAATTGTGCACATGCTTTGCAATACTGAAAGCCTGGCCGGCCATCTTCATCTCCATGCAGAGCACCACATTGAGATCTTCGGCTTTTGAAGCGGCTGCCTCGTCATACTTACCACCTTCGTTGAACTTCGGATCATATGCGTTCTTCACATAGTCACCCGCATGCTTGCTGTAAAGCTCTACGTCGACACACTTCTCGATGAATTCAGGTGCGAGCTCATCAAGAGTATAATATTTTCCGGTCAGGTCTACCATCGGACGGGTCTCCCCTCTCTTGTTGACCATGAAGAGCGCTGGAATCCCGGCTGCCTTGGCTACTTTCGCATCGTCAGCACCGAATGTAGGAGCGATATGCACGATTCCTGTACCATCTTCAGTTGTCACATAGTCACCGGGGATAACACGGAATGCTTCGTCGGCAATTTCCACGAATCGATCGGTGCCAACCTCGTAGCATTTATCCGGGTGTGCTGCCGCATATTCCTTTACGAAATCAGCAGCAAACTCGTTTACCTTTTCGGTCGGTTTTACCCATGGCATAAGCTGCGCGTATCGCATACCAACGAGTTCGGAACCTTTCCACTTACCTACTATCTCATATGGAAGGACTTTATCACCATGTTTGTAATCGGAAAGGGGAAGTTTTGCACCATCAGCCTTGAAATAGGAAGGCACGAGGACCTCGGCCATCACTACAGTGATAGGCGTACCGGTGTAGGGATTATATGTACGTATAGCCACATAGTCGAATTTCGGGCCAACGCAGAGTGCTGTATTTGATGGAAGTGTCCATGGTGTTGTGGTCCAGGCCATGAAGTAAGGTTCACCCCATCCTGTCATCTCCTCTTTCGGATCAAGCACCTTAAATAGGGCTGTAGCTGTGGTATCCTTCACGTCGCGGTAGCATCCGGGCTGGTTGAGCTCGTGGCTTGACAAGCCTGTGCCTGCTGCCGGAGAATATGGCTGAATAGTATATCCCTTATAAAGATAGCCCTTGTCGTAGAGCTGACGCAGCAACCACCATACGGATTCAATATATGCGTTATCGTAGGTAATGTAGGGATTGTCGAGATCAACCCAGTAACCCATCTTATGGGTCAGGTCAGTCCATTCCTTGGTGTATTTCATCACCTCACGGCGGCAAGCGGCGTTGTATTCCTCCACTGAGATTTTCTTACCGATATCTTCCTTTGTGATTCCAAGAGTCTTCTCCACTCCAAGTTCTACAGGGAGGCCATGAGTGTCCCATCCGGCCTTACGCTTCACATGGAACCCTTTCATTGTCTTATAACGGCAGAAAATATCCTTGATGGTACGGGCCATTACATGGTGGATGCCGGGCATACCGTTGGCTGACGGGGGACCTTCAAAGAAGACAAAGGTGGGATTTCCCTTACGGACATCCATAGATGTCTCGAAGAGATTATGCTTATCCCAAAGCTCAAGGATCTCCTTGTTTACGTTGGAGAGATTGAGCGGGGTAGAATATTCAGTGAATTTTTTCATATTTGCGTTTTGCGTTGTACGTTTTAAGTTTTACGTTTTACGAATTATGTTTTTTAGAATTTGGTGCCTTTCGTTCCTTTCACTCCCCCTTTGCCTCCACCGCCGAGAGCGAAGATATTGCGGTCGTAGCTGAAGGTCTTGCGTTCCACTTCGCGTTTACGCTTGAGTGCGAGCTGAACAAGGCGGTCCATCAAATCGGTGAATTTTATACCGGTTGCTTCCCATAGATAATATGAAAGGGATCCCGGGATAGTATTGATCTCGTTAACATATATCTGACCGTCTTTCTCGTCGATCATGACATCGACACGACTGACCCCATGGCATGAAAGGACCCGGAATGTCTCGCATGCGAGATGCTGCACCCTTTCAGACACTTCTTGCGGCAGATCGGCAGGAATTCGCTTCTCGCTGGCCGCCATTCCTTCATTGCCACCACGGTATTTCTCATCATAGCTGAGGAAATCGCCCTTTGAAATGGGTTCCTCGCATACTGAAGGCTGATAATCGTCGCAATCGCCAAGTACGGAGCAGTTGATCTCCTTCATCTTTTCAAGCATATGCTCTACGATGATGCGCTGTGAGAAACGGCATGCAGTATCGACCTTTTCGATAAGCTGCTGACGGTCGGCAGCTTTTCCTATACCGACGCTTGAACCGAGGTTGGCAGGCTTGACAATAACCGGATAACCGATTTTTGCCTCAATGCGTTCGATGATCTCGTCGCGTTTGCGGCTCCATTCCTTGTCAGTAAACCATACGTAATCGACAACCGGAACGCCGCATTCCCTAAGGATCATTTTCATTGTAATCTTATCCATTCCGTTGGCGGAGCTGAGTGTATTGCACCCGGCGAAAGGAATGCCGATGGTCTCGAGAAGACCTTCGAATACTCCGTCCTCCCCGTTTGTGCCGTGTAGTACTGGAATCGCCACATGTAGTTCGGTGACTACCGGGTCTTTCTTAGAGAATAGGCCTCCTTTTGTATTTACGCGGTAAAGATTGAAGTCACCATATTCGGGACGCATGAAAACTTCCTCGGCATTTGCTACAAGGGAATTCATGTCGCGGTAGTTGCGAATGTTGAGAAGGTTGTCGCCCGTATACCAACGTCCTTGCTTAGAAATGTATATAGGAATTATGTTGTATTTTTCCTGATTGAACGCACTGATGGCCTGCAGTGCTGAGATGACTGAAATCTCATGCTCCACACTTCTGCCACCGAAAAAAACTGCTACGTTAGTCTTCATAATCAGATGAATGTGATGTATTTTCTGTCTGTATCAGAGGCTGCCGTCATGAAAAATACCGAATAGCCTCTAACAACCTGCAAAATTAATAAAAATCGCTGAATTTCGGAAATTTTAAATAACTTTTCTAAAAGGGAGGATTTCATGACAAAAGTATCATGTAAAATAGATAAACATAAAATCTCCAGAGGTTAGTCAGAGATGCTGACGAATACTTAAACCGAATGAGGGCTATAGGCGTTTTAACATAAGAAACACAGATGGAAGATCAAGAGTTTTCTTCTATCATTCTAAACATTATTAACATAACTTTAATCTAAAACATTGATTTAATTATGGAAGGCACAAAACTTCATGCTGATAAGATCCTTGTGGCATATTTCATCCAGAAGGGCAAGGAAACA
>JAIEBK010000167.1 GCA_029070945.1 Muribaculaceae bacterium | reverse complement strand
TACCATCAGACACGAGGTCTTGGTTTCTACGAATATTTCCGGTTTTGCGAGGATCTCGGAATGGAGCCGCTTCCGGTGCTTGCCGCCGGAGTCCCCTGTCAGAACTCCTCCCGAAGATCTCATTACAGCCATGATGCTCTTACTTCCAACGGCCAGCAGTGCGGCATACCGATGGAAGACATGCCGGCATATATACAGGATATTCTCGACCTTGTGGAGTATGCTAACGGTCCGGCCGATTCTGAATGGGGCAAGGTGCGTGCCGAGGCCGGTCATCCGGAACCCTTCAGCATGAAGTATCTTGGTATCGGAAACGAAGACCTGATAAGTGAGACCTTCAAGGAACGATTCAAGATGATCCGCGACGCTGTCAACGCCAGATATCCGGATATCACAGTGGTTGGAACTGTCGGTCCCTTCTTCGAGGGTTCGGATTACGAGGAAGGTTGGGACTTCGCCCGTAAGGAAAATGTCGGGATTGTAGATGAGCACTACTATGTGGCTCCCGGATGGTATGTCAACCACCGCGACTTCTACGATAAATATGACCGTAAGGGACCGAAGGTATATCTCGGAGAATATGCATCCCATTACCCCGGCCGGGAATCCAACCTTGAATGTGCCCTATCGATCGGGCTATATCTTACGGATGTGGAGAGAAACGCCGATGTCGTAACAATGACCTCCTATGCTCCTTTGCTATCGAAAAAAGGAAGAACACAGTGGCGTCCTGACCTTATATACTTCGACAACGAAAGCATCTCGCTTTCGCCTGACTATTATGTGCAGCAGATGTATGGAGCAAATTCCGGCACCACCTACCTCCCGTCTAAAATAGAGCTTCAGGAGAAATGCTGCGGTAAGTGTGGAAAGACGCCTGAAACAGTCAGCAACGACGACGTGACCAACCGCTTTGGAGTATCGACGGTGGTAGATGAGAAAACTGGAGATACGATAGTCAGGATAGCCAATATGCTTCCTGTAGGAATCGAGGTTGACCTTAACGGCTATCCCTCCGGAAATGCAGAATTCACCACACTTTCCGGAAATCCGCGTGACACCGATGTGAAACCTTCCACATCCTCAATTGATTTAGCCGGAACGGTAGAAGTTGCCCCTTACTCCTTCTCCACTCTCAGAATCTTTAAAAACAACTGACCTTACAGTGACGTCGCGCTCCGTGCGTCATCAAAAAACTATAATTTATAAAGTGAATCCCGGGCTTTGTTCCGGGGTTTGCTTTTTTAAGATATTTTGATTAACTTTGCGATTGAAATAACCCATATACTATAATCTGACAGATATGACAGGAAAACGCATCCTATCAGTTATCGCCTCTCTTGCCATCGCATCAGCCTTGGCAGTTCCCGTTTTCTCTCAGAACAGATATGATACTTTCCTTGATTCACTGAAAACCAGTGTCAACCGTCACGCCTACGGTCACAAATGGCATCGGGGCGATTACAGGCATCGTGTTCCTTACCGTCATATTGTCTCTACCCCCGTTGTCCCCGACAGCGCTGATATATACTATCATGAGAAGAAGAATTTCTGGAGGGCCGGAGCAGAGGTGTTCGGCCTCAACATGGGCCTATGGGCTTTTGACAGATATGCTCTTGAAGGGCATTATGCTTATATATCCTGGGAGACAATAAAGGAAAATTTCAGGCATGGGTTTGAGTGGGACAACGACCACCTTAACACCAATATGTTCGCGCATCCCTACAATGGTTCTCTCTTCTACAATGCCGGACGCTCAAACGGATTCAACTACTGGCAATCCGAGCTTTTTGCCATCGGGGGAAGCGCGATGTGGGAGATGTTTATGGAACGTGAGTATCCTTCCACCAACGATATAATCGCCACTCCCATAGGAGGAGCTGCATTAGGAGAGGTATTCTACAGGGCATCTGATCTTGTGCTCAACGACCGCGCTACAGGAGGTGAACGAATCGGCCGAGAGGTGGCGGCCTTCGTAATCGACCCGATGAGAGGCATCACGCGAATCGTCACGGGACAGGCGTGGAAGAAGCGTGCCACCTCGGGCAGACGGTTCGGCCTCCCTCCGATAAGCATAGAAGCGTCATTGGGAGCCAGATACCTTACAATGATTGACAATGAGGGATGGAAGATCGGGCCGGCAGCTGAAATAAATATTGAGTATGGTGACAGGTTTGAAGAGTCGACAAAAGTGCCTTATGATTACTTCTCTTTCAATCTGGAGCTTCAGGCTCTCAGTACACAGCCACTTATCGGCAGAATAGAAATCATGGGTCGACTTCTAAGTAAGGAACTCGTAGACAAAGAGAAGATCAACGTCAATATAGGACTATACCAGCATTTCGACTTCTTTGACTCCGATACTATACGCTCGGAATATACCGATAAGTACCTTACGGAGTATTTCCCCGAGACCGTTCCGTATAAACTTGGAGTGCCTGCCTCTGTAGGTGGAGGTGCGATGGTAAGGGTGATTCCGAACCGTCGGATGTCGCTCGACGGCTATCTGCACTTAAATGCTGTTCCTCTTGCCGGCGTACTGACAGACTTTTATAGGGAATATCACAGAAACTACAGCTGGGGAATGGGTTATTCAGCAAAGATCGGACTCAACTGGGCGTTGTCAGACGATAAGGTGTCGGTTAAAGTAGCCGACCAGTTCTATAAAATTATAACAAAAAATAATTTTGACTCAGGTTTCACATGGTTTTCATCGCCGGGTCTTGAGATAGATATAGCAGGAGGCGACCAAGGGGTGACGAGTTTCAATCATCTTGAAGGAAGCGTTAACTACAGGCTGTTAAAAAACTTTTATCTGACAGGAGGTCTGGATTTCTATGTGAGGACCACAAGATATAAGGATATGCTGATAGAATACAAGACCCCGCAATCCGGAATGTCTACAACCAGTTATTTTCCTCAGGTCTTAAGCAAGCAGCTGGGAACCCATCTGATGGCTACGTATAAATTCTGAGATTGAGCGGGTGTTGGATATCATGGGAAAGGATGATTTTTCAATAAGGAAGAGTACTATGCGGGATATCGACCGCATAATGGAAGTTTACGAATCGGCGAAATCCTATATGCGTTCGCAAGGTAATTCCGGTCAATGGGTCGGCGGCTATCCGGACAGAGAAACCATTATGAACGATATCGTCCGTGGCAACCATTATCTTGCGGAGGACGAGGAAGAGGGTCTGCTGATGGTCTTTTCCTTCCTCCTCGGTGATGATCCCACTTATAAAGTGATAGAGCATGGTCATTGGCTTAATGATAAGCCATATGGCACAATCCATCGTATAGCTTCAAGCGGTATCCGGTCAGGAATGCTGGATGAATGCGTGCGCTATTGTTCAAGACAAATCGACAATATAAGGATAGACACACATGCCGACAACAGTCCCATGCAGAATGCCCTCCACAGGCTTAAATTCTGTTTTTGCGGAATCATTCACATTGCCGATGGGTCTCCACGACTGGCTTTCCAGAAGGATTTCCGTCCGGAGATCAGGATGGAGATTGATTTTCACTTCGATCAATAGGAGCGGCTTTGGAAATGGTCACGAGATAGACACCTGAGAAGATTAGCACTACAGCGATTATTTTGGGAAAAGAGAAATGATCCATGCCGAGATAGATGCCTACGATGGTTGCGACAATAGGCTGCACATAGTTGTACATTCCTACGATTGTCGGTCGAAGGTTTTTCTGTCCTATCATGATGCAGATATATGCTACGTAAGTTGCAAGCACCACCACATATGCTATACCTGTCCATTCGGAAATGGATATCGCGGCCCAGTCAGTGTCCCTGATAAAACTGAAAGTAGCGGGTAATCCTACCAACGAAGCGGAAAGAAACATCCATTTCATAAGGGTCACGAGAGAATACTTTCGTATGAAATTACGATAAATTGTAAGATACAGAGCATACGAGAGCTGAGCCATCAGAACAATGAAATCGCCCAATGCCGGATTCTCACCTCCGTCAATTGATCCGGAGCCTCCCAATACCAGAATCAGCGCTCCTGTAGCTCCGAACACTATTCCTCCCGCTTTTTTTAACGTGATGGGCTCTTTAAGAAAAAGCCATGCCAGAAGCATTACCCACATCGGCATTGTGGTAGTGACAAGAGAGGCTTCTCCCGGCGAAGTATAGCTGACTCCTATAATGAAACAGCCTTGATTGAAAAGAATGCCTATCATGCCGGCTCCGAAAAGACGAAGCTTATCAATTGCGGGGACATGTTCGCGTGGTGTGAAGATAGACGTCAGCCAGAACAATATGGCTGCTCCCGCTATTCGGAAATCGACCATTATTATCGGAGCTATTACACCTGAGGCAAAAACCAGTTTGGCAACCGGAGACATCAGTCCCCAGCATACATTGGCTCCGAGCATGGCCAGATGCCCCTTAAGGTTCAGATCACCTATATTTTTCATAGTCTTATATTTGCAGTCTGAAATGCATTATAAAGCCAGACACCTTATGTAGTGTCTGGCCGGTTAATCAAGAGGTAGTCAAATATTTTAAAAGATAACGGATTCGGTTAGAACTTAAGTCTGCGCCATTTATCTGTCATGTCATCTGAAGCGTTGGCAGATGGAGTCTGATGCTTCCTCATCTTCATCTGCGGGGCTTTCTGCGATACGTTTGTAGTGACAGCGTCAGTCAATGCTCCGAGGGTAGACAGACCATATGAGTCACGTATCTCCTTGAGAAGGTAGTATGTGAAAAGTCCATGGCCTTCTTCAGGATAACCTTGGGCGGTCTCATTGCCCTGTGCGGCGGAGAATACCACTACTCTGCCATCGCCCAGTTCGGCGTTCTCTGCATCGATCTCAACGGCACGCAAACCTTCTGTGACACCTTCATTCTCACGGTTGACTCCGCTGAAGCAGGCATCAAGGAAAACGGTAGTGTAATTGAAGTCAAGTTCTCCGAGCTTCTTATAGAAGTCATCGAGAGGAATTCCACGCTGAGGGCTTGTACCGCGCACATCGGTCGGAAGGAGATATGCCTTGTTCTGGTTCTTTACGTCAGGAACGCCGTGGCCGGCATAGTAGACAATGAGGTTCTTGTTTTCGGGATCCTGTATTGTCGCGAGCCAATCCTGAAGTTCCTCCTCAAGAATCATCTGCTTGGTAGCGTCTTCAGTGACATGTATGTTCTCAGAAGGTATTCCTAAAGTCTTATTGCAGTAGTCGGCAAACACACGGGCGTCATGAATTGCGTAAGGCACATCCGAAACGAATCTGTAATTCTGGTTTCCGATTACGAGGGCATATGTGTTGTTTCGCATGTAAGGGCCGGTAGGGATCATCTTGTCGATTTCCGATGTCTCGTAATCATAGTCCACGTCAGCCTCACGGTTGCCTAAGAGATTCTGTATTGCGGAGGGAGCAATACCATATTCGTTACTATTCTGAGCGTTTATGTATGCGGGAAGACGACGCACTTCGTTGTTATAGAGTGTGTGGCGTGGCTGACCGTCAACTTCCGTTTCTCCCGCGAAAACGTAGTGTCCCAGAATTGCTGTGGGGCTGAGTTCAATACTCTTAAGGTTATCACATGATGCATAAGCCTGATCTCCGACCCTGCACTGATCAGGAATCTTGACTGATGCGAGCGCGTCGCAGTTAGCGAAAGCAATGGTCTCGATGCTTTTCAGGTCTACAGGCAGCGAGATCGTACGCAGATGCTTGCAGTTCAGAAACGCACCCCATCCGATACTTGAAAGCTGAGGATCGTCAAACACCACTTCCTGCAGGTTGGGAAGGTTTGCAAAAGCGCATGATCCGATTCTGCTGATGCCGCTCTCTATCCTGACTGACCTGACATCAAGTTTCTTCTTCACCCAAGGAGCAAGCGAAGTGGAAGTATTATAGTCTTTGATATTTACATCAAGACCTTTCTTGTTAGTGTTTGATATGGTAAGTGTGTATCCGTCAAATGTCCAATTGCAGTCTGTGCCGCATGTGCCGCCGATTATAGCCTGTGTTCTGCCTGATGCGCCGAAAAACACGGTGGCGACAAGAAATAAAGATATAATAAG
Organism: Muribaculaceae bacterium; assembly: GCA_029070945.1. Classification (GTDB taxonomy): domain Bacteria; phylum Bacteroidota; class Bacteroidia; order Bacteroidales; family Muribaculaceae; genus Lepagella. Next base: position 1,642 of record JAIEBK010000167.1, on the reverse strand, counting down.
ATGTCTCATATTATATTAATAATTTGTATGTTAAGAAATTAGTATCTGATGCTTAGATAAATTCTGCTTGAGGAGTTCTTGAACTTATAGCTTAAATCTCCATTTTCGCCAGGAGACAACGCTTTGTATTTAAGGCTGGTAGAACGGGTCTCCCATCCTATACCGATAGATTTCCAGCTAAGACACAGTCCGAACGACAGACTTGATCCATGTCCCCAGGCCGGATAATCGAAGCTAAGTCCTTTTTTATCTGCGTTATCCTTATGATCCATCAGCATCATTCCGATATTATATCCATAATGGCAATAGGCATTCAGCTTGAAGAAGTGGAGAGCCTCGGCATTAAGCATTGTAAAAGGTGCTATCGTGATAGACGGACCTAAGGACATTCCGTAGGTGAGGTCATATTTATCCGCACCCCACGGGAGATAGTCTGACTGTGTGTTATTATTGGAGGGTCTGTTTCCGGAAGTTGTCCCGCCACCATTCACTGTTTCGAATTCCTTATATATTTTGGTGTCCTCCTTGTAGTGGTTGACTGTAAGATCTATAAAGGTATAGTCGAGATTGATCTGAACCATATTCGCGATAGCCCCTTTATGAAGCGTATAGCTGTGACCAAGCTCGATCTGGGCACCCCACTTAGACTCGAACTCCAAGGGGAGGCTTTTTGAAGAGTTAAGGGGAACATCACCCTTTGAAGAAAGCTTTGATGATACATAACCCGGGTTAAAATATGACTTCCTTGACCATACTTTGGCGATATGAGCGTCGGTAGCATTACGGGTATTGACCATCTCCTGCATGACTATAATGTCATTGATGGTGTAGACCTGTGTGGTGTCTTCGGCTTGGTCAATTATCGTGGCGTTCTCAGCAAAGCCTTGGGCATGGCTGTAACCGACAAAACCAAGCATAAATCCGAATAGTAACAGTTTTCTCATGATTGTTATATATATTTAATTGATTATTCCATACCTTTTATGGTGACCCATTTACGGTTGACTACCATATCCTTGTCGGCTCTCTGATTCTTCAGAAGCCATTTTGCAAAATCCTTTTGTCCGATATGATTCGGTTTTCGGGAATCGGAGCTTACTTCAACATCCTTTGTAAATGGATTGGGAGAGAAAACGACGACAAGCTGGTTCATCTCCTGAATCTGATCGGTGCTGAGCTTATAGTATGTAGCCGCCGGGTCAATTGCTTTATCGAAGAATGTATATTCCTTTCCACCCTTTACGCTAAAACGTCCGGATGTATCTCTTCTATAGGGAAGGAGACATGCGGTCTCGTCATCGCCTGTTATCAGGTAGATCGCGACATATCCGTCCATAGGAGACTTGAAATCCAGGAAGAAGCGTTCTCCGCTGTCAAAAGTATCCGATCCTACCCTCTTCCCATTGACATCCTTCTTTATATCCCATTTGAGTTCCGTATTTGCCCTGATGATCTCGCGGGCTGTTCCCCAGACTTCGGCAGTGAATATAATGTTGTCGCCCGAAGTTTCAATTGTTATGACCGGTTCCTTATCGTCGCCAAGCCATTCACCCCTTACGGACGATGATGTGTCCATAATATAGGAGGAACTTAATTCATCGTTGTTTGAGCTTTCAAAATTCAGGAAGTCTGAAGCGACCAT
>JAIEBK010000166.1:6352-7695 GCA_029070945.1 Muribaculaceae bacterium | reverse complement strand
TTCTTCATCAGGACCTGTCAGAACATAGATATCACCGTTCGCATCTACACGGGCGGTTCTTCCGTTACGGTGAGTGTATGTCTCGGGAGTTAGAGGCTGGTGATAGTGTACGATACTGCTGACTCCGCGTATGTCGAGCCCTCGGGCTGCAAGATCGGTGGCTACGAGAATCGGAGCCGAGCCGTTGTTAAACATCGAAATCGCATCTTCCCGCTGGAACTGGTCGAGCTCACCATGGTAGAGGGCACAAGCCACCTTGTGCTTCTTCAGGAACTCCGCAACCCGGACGGCACTCTCGCGATGATTTACAAAGACGATTGTACGTTCCGGCACATCCTCTTTCGAAGTGCTCCGGAGCAAGCTAAGAAGAGACTCCAGTTTGTCTTTATCCGTATCTACACGATAGATCTTCATACGCTCCCGTACATTGGTTGAATTGCCCGAGAAATCAATCTCGAGTGGCTTCTCAAGTTTTATGAAACCGGGTAGGGTAGTGCTGGCGGTAGCGGAAGTCAGGATGAGCCGGCTTACATTTTTCAGTCTATTGAATATCTTGCGCATATCATCCTCAAAACCGAGTTCGAGCGACTTGTCATATTCATCAAGGATAAGGATACGCGTCGGTACAGGATCCAGATTACCACGCTTAAGATGATCGAGAAGACGTCCTGGTGTCGCCACAATTATATCGGGAGTCACACTGAGGGTATTGACCTCGTCCTCTATGTTATGGCCTCCATAAAGGGCCGTGACCTTGAATCCGGAGGCAATCTCACGTACCACTCCCGCTATCTGGATCACCAGCTCGCGTGAAGGTGCGATTATTATGGCCTGTACACGACCTGTGGGAGGATTAAGCCATTTCATCATGGGGAGGGTGAAGGCTACTGTTTTGCCTGAGCCGGTCGGTGCTACAAGTATTATCTCTTTTGTTTCGGAAGCTGCCGCCATTGAGCGACGCTGCATATCGTTTATTTCTTCTATGCCGAGTTTCGAAACGTTCGGCAGGAATTCTTTTTCTCTCATGGTTCAATTAATTCATAATTCATAATTCACAATGCATAATTGACCGTGCTGATGAAAGACCGTGTTTGATCAATATGCAATGATTAATTGGGGAACAGTCCCAGGAGTATAACAATTATTGGGGGTAGGAGGATTAATTATGAACTATGCATTATGACTTGCTTTAGCTTGGGCGTAGCCAATTATGCATTGAAAAGAGACTTGGTATTTCGTTTCCTAACGAAATACCAAGTCTCTTTTCTGAGTGGCGGGAGCAGGACTCGAACCTGCGACCTTTGGGTTATGAGCCCAACGAGCTACCACTGCTCCATCCCGCG
>JAIEBK010000166.1:3827-6252 GCA_029070945.1 Muribaculaceae bacterium | reverse complement strand
CATTTAAACAATTAAACGCTTAAACAAATTAAACAAATTAAACCACCTAAACCATCATTTCCTTATAGTGAATGCGGCACATGAATAGCCTCCTCCAAATACCATAAGCGAAACTGTATCTCCTTTCTTAAGTTCGTTCTGATGCTGAGAAAGAACGAGCGGTGCGCTTGCGCTTCCTGTATTACCAAGTTCCTGAATATTGTTGAGAAATCTTTCCATCGGCATTTCCATCATTCTTGCAAGCTGCTTGACTATCCTCATGTTGGCCTGATGCGTGATGAAATAAGTTATATCTTCCTTATTCAATCCGGCCGCATCAAGGTTCTTCTCAAGAGCATGTTGCATATATTTGACGGCATACATGAAGACATCGCGACCGTTGGGCATCGATATTCCACCTTCTTTGGGCCTGAGCATCACGCCGTCAGGTCCGGCACCTATATGTCCGACACCCTCTGTATAGACAGAAAGGACCTCGATGTCGTTTTCCGACACACGGTCGGCGCTCAGGAAATATGCGACAGCGGCATCTCCCCACAGATGGCCCGCTTTCGGGTCATGATCGTCAGAATAATATGAATTGTGTTCGCTGCATATGAGTAGAGCACGTTTTGCCTTTCCCATGGCGAAGTACCCCTCAATGATCTCAAGGCCATTGACGAAGGAACTACATGCCGAAGAGGCATAGACGGCTTTCGCTCCTTCTATACCGTATTTGCGCTGAACTCGGTGGGCTACAGTGCCGACAGTGTCGAAGGCGCAGTAATGGGCTGCTACAATGAGGTCAACGTCCTTGATGGAATAGGGGAGATGCGGGAGAGCGTTCTCTACAGCCTCATACGCCATCGTGTCTACGTTTTCATCTTCTGAGCAACGGCTGCGGCTTTCAATGCCTGTACGCTGAACGATCCAGTCTGCATCAAGACCGTTAAGATCCTTGAAGTATTCGTTGGAGACTCTGCTTGAGGGAATGTAATGGCCTATTGAGTTGATATACATATACAGTGTTTTAGTATGGGTTGCTGCTATTCGTTTATTGCCTTTTATGGATGTTTCGATCTCTTACCTTTTCATCAGTCCGGAGAGCAGGATGGAGACAATTGACTTGGATAGTTCATCCTTCTCTACTCCGATTTCGGAAAGGTCATCACGGATGTATGGCACATCGAGACCTTGTATCGTCTTTGTTATGATGAGGGCCGTACGCGGTATGCTTTCGATCTCGAAAATACCCTCTGTCACTCCTTCGGCAAGTATCTGCTGAAGAAGAATGGTTTCTTTTCGGCTGACGATTCTCCTTGCTCTGTCGACTTTCCTGACATCCCGGAAAAACCAGGCGCGAAGCGAACCATTGCGTGAGACCACCTCACGCATAGTCTCGAAATGAGCGTCGATATATTCCTTCAGTTTCTCGTCTGCAGGTATGGGCTTGGCCACTATGGCCCGCAGCTGTGAGAGCGCGATGTCGGTCTCCTGCTCGATTACGGCGTTATAGATGTCGCGTTTGCTCTTGAAATAGGTATAGATAGTGCGTCGTCCCTTTTCCGAAGCAGATGCGATGTCGTTCATGGTCGTGTTCTCGACCCCTTTTCTTGCGAAAAGCTGCCGAGCCACTTCTATGAATCTTTCCCGAGTCTTGAGTCCCACGCTTGCGATGTTTTGTTTGGGTTAAAGTATCGAAAAATTGCACATAAATGCTTTATTGTGCAAAATTAATTAAAAAAATGTCTATCTCCAAATTAATTCCGAATATTTTGACTGTTAAGGACGGGAAGCATTTCCGGCAAAGGATCGGTCTCTACTGAGATCGGTTGTTTTGATACAGGATGGATGAATTCTATTTTTCTGGCAAGAAGGGATATCCCTCCGCCGGGATTAGATCTTCTTGCACCATATTTGAGATCTCCTTTTATCGGAGTGCCTGTCGATGACAGTTGCGCCCTTATCTGATGCTTTCTCCCTGTGAGAAGTGTGACTTCAAGAAGCGAATAGCGGTCTCCTTCGGCTATTACGCGATAGCGAAGTTTCGAAAGTTTGGCATCCGGCGAATCTTTTTCCACGACACGGGTCTTGTTAAGACGTCCGTCAGACTGCAGCCACGACTCTATCTCAGCTTCCTTATCCTTTCTTTTACCTTCCACAAGCGTCCAGTAGGTCTTATGGATCTCCCCCTTCTTCAGCATTTCGTTAAGACGAGCGAGAGCCTTCGATGTCTTCGCGAAGATCACAAGTCCTGACACCGGACGGTCTATACGGTGCACGACACCGCAGAACACATTGCCGGGCTTGTTGTATTTCTCTTTGAGGTATTGCCTGACAATCTCAGAGAGCGGAGTATCCCCTGTCTTGTCACCCTGCACTATCTCTCCCGCTTCTTTTCTTACGATTATGATGTGATTGTCTTCGTAGACTGGTGTCATTTTTT
>JAIEBK010000166.1:0-3727 GCA_029070945.1 Muribaculaceae bacterium | reverse complement strand
GCTTCTTCCGCCTTCCTGAAAGCGTCTTTGAGAAGATCAATACGGAACACCTGGGGAGTCTGCACCGCGTAATAACGAGAACGGTCTACGCTCCGGTTTTTTTCGGCAGTTCCTTCCCTTAGAGAATCCGATACCCTCACACCGGGAATCACCGCACCATGTCTTGCGGCCTCTGACCATCCTTCACGTATCAGCCTTTCGGATGCCAGCGGACGTGCTGCGTCGTGCACCGCGACAAGTCCGCTTTCATTATCCGGGATCAACGCGAGTCCTGCAGCTACAGAGTCTTTTCTTGTAGCCCCTCCGCATGTAAGAATATGAGGAGCGCAATCCAGGCCGGCCAAATCCTTCCAATATCCGATGAAATCAGGGTGCATCACTACGATGAGTGTCGTTTCAGGATTCTCCTCATGAAAGGCTTTCAGTGTCCACCACAGCATCGGCCGTCCCGCTAAGTCATGAAACTGTTTGGGAAGAGAATCGCCGGAGCGGCTTCCGACCCCTCCGGCGACTATAATTGCATATTTAGACGACATAATGTGTGATTACATGTTCATGCCGCCGTCTACCTGAATCACCTGGCCGGTAACGTAGCTCGACATATCGCTTGCAAGGAAGAGTGCCACATTGGCGATATCCTCCACCTGACCGCCGCGGCGGAGAGGAATCTTCTTGCACCAGTCTGCACGAACTTCTTCGGGAAGAGCTGCTGTCATGGCTGTTTCTATGAAGCCGGGAGCGATAGCGTTGGCGCGGATGCCACGGCTGCCTACCTCCTGAGCGATGCTCTTGGCGAGGGCGATGAGGCCTGCCTTGGATGCTGCGTAATTAGCCTGTCCGGCATTGCCGTGTACGCCTACTACAGACGCCATGTTGATGATGGATCCGTTGCGCTGACGCATCATAATGGGAAGAACAGCATGGATGAAGTTGAATGCTGACTTAAGGTTGACCGCGATCACTGCGTCCCACTGAGCCTCGCTCATACGCATCATGAGACCGTCTTTTGTGATACCTGCGTTGTTTACAAGAATGTCGATAGATCCGAAATCTTCCTTTATCTTCTTCACAACCTCTTCAGTCTGAGCGAAGTCTGCTGCGTTGGAGGCATATCCTTTGGCCTTCACTCCGAGTGCTGCTATTTCTTCTTCTGTCTGCTTGCCGTTTTCGTCTATTACAAGGTCGGTGAAGGCTACGTTTGCGCCTTCTGCGGCGAACTTAAGTGCGAGTGCCTTGCCGATGCCGCGTGCGGCGCCGGTCACAAGGGCTGTCTTTCCTGCTAAAAGATTCATGATTTTATGTCTTGTTATTGGGTTGATTGCTTTTTCAGTCTGCAAATTTAGTGAAAAATTCTCAATTCTCAATTCTCAATTCTCATTTATTTTAATTAATTTTGCATTATGATGCTGATTCAAGTCATTCTTCCGCTTCCCGTGCAGGGAACTTTCACCTACAGTGTGCCCGATGATGTCCGCGACATGGTGGGGATCGGATCACGCGTACTCGTACAGTTCGGACGAAAGAAATACTATACGGCCATTGTGGCCGGAATAGATCAGACTCCGCCGAAAAACTATGAGGTGAAGGAAGTCATGGCTGTTCTCGACCCTCATCCGGCCCTACGCTATCCTCAGCTGAAGTTCTGGGAATGGATTTCCGACTATTATCTATGTTCTGTGGGTGAGGTTATGAAAGCCGCTCTCCCGACAGGGCTTAAGATAGAGAGCGAGAGCGTGGTGACTATTAACCCGGATTTTGACGCTGATGACGGAATCTTGCTTACAGAGCGGCAGTCTGAGATTATTGCGGCTCTTCAGCACTCTGGAAAAGACTCTCTTGCAGGATTGGAGAAGACACTTGGCATAAAGAATGTGGCTCCTCATGTCAATGCCTTGTTAGCGGCCGGAGTGGTGAGAGTGGATGAGAAAGTGGTGGAGAAATACCGGCCTAAGACCATAAGCAAGATCAGACTTCTATGCAGCCGTGGAGACGAAGAAAAACTCCATTCGTTTTTTGACAGGACCAAACGAAGCCAACAGCAGCAGTCGTTGCTTCTGGCTTATCTTGACTTGTCGAAGTTCATGGTGAAAGGGGAGGAGATAAGGGATGTGGAACGTGACACATTGCTCAAAATTACAGGCATTTCACCTGCCGTGCTGAAAGCTGTTGTGGATAAGGGTATTTTTGAGGTTTACAAAGATAAGATAAATAGATTCGCTTCTGATAAAAACAGGAAGATAGCTCTTCCGAATCTTTCTGATGCTCAGGCTGAAGCTGTCAGGCAGATAAGGGAATCATTCAGAGACCATGCCATAACCTTGCTGCACGGCGTGACCGGGTCGGGAAAGACAGAGATATATTGCGATCTTATCAACGAAGTGCTTCAGCAGGGCAACCAGGTGCTTTACTTAGTACCTGAGATATCTCTTACCACCCAGCTTACAGACCGCTTGAAGAAAGTCTTCGGCGACAGACTTCTCATTTATCATTCAAAGTTTTCCGACAGCGAGAGGGTGGATATATGGAACCGTCTGCTTACCACCAACGAGCCACTTGTGGTGCTCGGGGTGCGGAGTTCCGTTTTCCTTCCGTTCGCACGTCTTGGACTGGTGGTGGTGGATGAGGAACATGAGTCATCTTATAAACAGTATGACCCGGCTCCTCGCTATAATGCCCGCGATGCCGCCACCGTGCTTGCTTCAATGCACGGGGCAAAGACGTTATTCGGCTCTGCGACTCCCTCGATAGAGACATATTGGAAGGCGACAAACGGAAAGTTCGGATTGGTTACTTTATCTGAGCGTTACGAAGGAGCCTCAATGCCTGAAGTAGAGATAATAGATATGCGTCAGATGAGAAAGCAGAAGAGTGTCAAGGGAATTCTCTCCACTCCTCTGCGTATTCAGACCAGAGATGCTTTGGAATCGGGCTGGCAGGCCATAATGTTTCAGAACCGCAGAGGTTTCGCTCCGGTAGTGGTGTGCCATACGTGCGGATGGAGTCCTAAATGTGGCAACTGTGACGTGAGCCTTGTCTACCATAAGGGAAGCAGATTGCTCCGTTGCCATTACTGTGGCTATACACAGACTTTGCCTGACTTATGTCCTGCCTGCGGTGAGAATACACTCGAAAAATATGGATATGGCACCGAACGTATCGCCGAGGAGGTGCAGGAGGAATTTCCGGATAAGAAGGTATCGCGTATGGATCTTGACACGACGCGCAATAAGCAGTCGTATCAGGAACTGATCGAAGAATTTGCGGAGCATAACACTGATATTCTTGTTGGCACGCAGATGGTGTCTAAGGGTCTGGATTTCGAGAAGGTTAAGATAGTCGGAGTCCTGAACGCTGATACGCTTCTCAACTTTCCGGACTTCCGGAGTAATGAGAGGGCCTTCAACATGCTGGAGCAGGTGGCCGGACGGGCCGGGCGGAGAAAAGAACGCGGAAAGGTTTTGATACAGACGACTAAAGCCGATGAAAGAGTTCTGGAACATGTCAAAAATCATGACTATCAGTCATATTATAAGGAAGAACTTGAGGAAAGACAGAAATACGCCTATCCTCCGTTTACGAAAATCATAAACGTTTATGTCCGCAATAAGGATGCGGCGACATGTGATGCCGCTGCCGTGATGCTGTCGATGGAACTTAGGAAAGTTTTCGGACCGAGAGTGCTCGGGCCGGAGAAACCCTTTGTTTCGCGTGTCAATACATGGTATAT
>JAIEBK010000165.1 GCA_029070945.1 Muribaculaceae bacterium | reverse complement strand
GGAGCACCCGGGGCTGTCCGTTTTCGGGTTTCCATCCTCCCTGCACGCATATTGTTCCTTTATTGGTTTTCATCGTTTTCGAAGTTTTCTAAGTTGTCGTCGTAGTCGACGATATGAGTGCAAAATTACAGAAAATATGGGAGATATGCAAAAAAGTCAGTTGTATTCGCAACCCGCGGTAAAATCATGTGTTATACAGATGAGACCCGAAAAAAAACAAGATGCCGGTCTGATGTCTCCGATTTCGGGAATCGTCCTTATTATGAAAAACACACGTGCCGTATCTGTCGTGGATATGGATTATAAGGGCATCGGAGTGGACCGGGATCGACTGTCAGTGATTAATGATAGATTATCAATGACAAATTATTGACGGCACTTCGGATGAAATTGAAATATTTTTGGCTTTTGATTATGTAGGGTTCGGTGCAAAATATTAATTTTGCACCGAATTATCATTTTGTAAGAAAAAGGATGAAAAAAACTACCAAAGCCATACATATCCCGTATCAGCGCAGGGATGCTTATGATGCTCTCCAGATGCCGGTCTACCATACACTGGCATATGAATTCTATGATGCCGACGTTATGGCAGACGCATTTTGCGGCCGTACCGATGCTCCTGACTATTCTAGGGTGTTGAATCCAACCGTCACACATTTTGAGCAACGTATCGCCCAGCTTACCGGGGCTAAGGAAGTGAGTGCGTTCACATCAGGCATGGCGGCCATAAGCGCAATGCTCTTCAGCACGGCTTCGGCAGGGAAGAATATCATATCTTCACGTCATCTTTTCGGTAATACATATCTTCTGCTGACAAAGACGATGGCACGCTTCGGGGTTGAAGGACGCCTGACCGATCTGACTGATCCGAAGGGTGTCGAAAATCTTGTGGATGAAAATACATGCTGTATATTTCTTGAGAGCGTCACGAATCCTCAGACAGAAGTTGCTGATGTCCGTGTGCTTGCTGAGATAGCCCATCGTCACGGCATTCCGTTGATAGCGGACACTACGATGATCCCCTTCACTCAGTTTGACGGCAGGGCTCTTGGCCTGGATTTTCAGGTTGTATCCACTACCAAGTACATCTCCGGGGGAGCTACAAGTCTTGGAGGAGTGATAATCGACTATGGTAATTACCCTGAGATCTCTACATTTATAAAGAAAGACTCGGTGTTTAATTTCGGGGGCTACATGACTCCACATGCGGCTTACATGCAGACGTTGGGACTGGAGACGCTACAGGTAAGATATGATCGTCAGGCCTCTTCCGCATTGAAATTAGCCTATATGTTGGAGCAGACACCGGGAGTCGTAGCGGTCGGATATCCGGGACTTGAGAGTCATCCACAGCACAGGCTGTTTGCCGAGCAATACGGTGAGACGGCAGGAGCGATGCTTACTTTCGACCTTGAGAGCGAGGAGGCTTGCAAACGTTTCATCAACGGACTGAAACTTATACACAGGGCCACCAATCTTTTTGACAACCGTACTCTGGCGATCCACCCGGCAAGCACGATCTTCGGACCTTTGACTCAGGAGCAGCGTGACGCTATGGACGTGAAGAATACGACCATCAGGCTTTCAGTGGGGCTGGAGGATGCTGAAGACCTGTATGCAGATATTAAGCAAGCACTGCTTGCTTAATATCTGCAGTATCGGCGCTTCGCGGAGTATAAAGTATAAACTGACAACTGAAATGGCATATAATTTTGACGAGATAATCGAGAGAAGGGGGAGCGGGGCAATTAAGACGGATTTGTTAGAGGAGCGGTTCGGCCGTCCTGACTTGCTTGCAGCATGGGTAGCGGATATGGATTTCGCCACGCCGCCCTTCATTATGGATGCACTTAGGAAGAGGCTGGAACATCCAATATTGGGATACACGGCGGAGCCGGCCGACTATCGGCCTTCCATTATTGAATGGGAACGTAAACTCCACGGCTGGGATATAAAGCCGGAGTGGATAAGCTATATACCGGGAATTGTCAAAGGAATCGGAATGGTGATAAATGTATTCACGAAGCCCGGCGACGATGTGGTGATTATGCCGCCGGTGTATCATCCATTCCGCATAACGGCTGAGGAGAATGGCCGGAATGTGGTGAACATACCTCTCATTGAGGATGCAGCACATCGATACCATATGGATTATGAGGCACTTGAGCGTCTTGATACCAAAGGGGGCGTTCTATTGCTTTCTAATCCCCATAACCCCGGGGGCCGCATGTGGACAGCGGATGAATTGCGCAGGCTTGCCGAGATTTGTAAGAGAAAGAGATTGCTCGTGGTTTCCGATGAGATTCATGCCGACATGGCGCTCTGGGGAAACAGGCATGTGCCGTTTGCCACAGTGAGTGATGATGCGGCTTCCAACAGTATAACGTTCTGCGCTCCGTCGAAGACTTTCAATATACCGGGAGTGGTAAGCTCGTTCTCCGTGGTTCCTGACGAGAAGATACGGGAGAAGTTCTATGGTTGGTTAGCTGCGAATGAGTTGGGTGACGCTCCTGTATTCTCACATATCGCGGCAATCGCTGCTTACCAAAATGGAGAGGCATGGCGCAAGGAGATGCTTGCATATGTAGAGGATAATATACGCTTTGTTGAAGAATACTGCAGAGAGAATATACCCGGAGTAAGGGCATTGAGACCGGATGCATCGTATTTGGTATGGCTCGATTGCCGGGGACTGGGGCTTAGCCACGACGAACTGATAGATCTTTTTGTCAATAAGGCACGTGTAGCGCTCAACGATGGAGCGATGTTTGGAAAGGAAGGGTCAGGGCTTATGAGGCTCAATGTAGGCGCTCCGCGCGTCTCTCTTAGTGAGATACTTGATCGCATAGCTTTGTCAGTGACTCACTCTGGAAGCATCGGGGAAGTGTGAGCGCAGGAGAAAATATAATGATAGGAGGCCGGGAAGCCTCCTATTCCATAATATTAGCACCTTTCCATATTTTCATATATTGGGGGTGTCCCAGACTTTGGTGGCGGTGCAGGTGGCTTTCACCTTCCGGTTGCCGAGGGTGAACTCGAACTCCCCTTTCTC
>JAIEBK010000164.1 GCA_029070945.1 Muribaculaceae bacterium | reverse complement strand
TAAACAAAATGATACAGATAGAAAACCTTACAAAAACCTTCCGCACCGATGAAGTAGAGACTCTGGCTCTGCGCGGAATATCGCTCGACATAAATAAAGGAGAATTCGTGGGCATAATGGGGCCTTCCGGATGCGGAAAGTCGACTCTTCTCAACATACTTGGCCTTCTCGACAATCCTACCGAGGGCTCATATATGCTTAACGGAGTAGATGTCTCCGATCTAAAGGAAAGAGACCGAACAATCTTCCGCAAAGGCAAAATAGGATTCATTTTTCAGAATTTCAACTTAATAGATGAGCTCAATATCGAGGAAAACGTGGAACTTCCCCTCCGCTATCTGAAAATAGGAGCAAAAGAAAGAAAACAAAGAGTAAAGGATGCACTTAAGCGTATGAATATCGAGCATCGGGCAAAACACTTTCCTCAGCAACTATCCGGCGGTCAGCAGCAGCGCGCCGCTATAGCGAGAGCGGTTGTCACAAGGCCTGAACTCATCCTTGCGGACGAACCTACAGGGAATCTTGATTCCGTCAACGGCAAGGAGGTGATGGAACTACTCACCGAGCTTAACCGGGAGGGCTCCACTATTGTGATGGTGACACACTCCCGGCATGATGCCGCTTTTACCCACCGGGTCATCAACATGTTTGACGGAAAGATTGTAGAGAAAACACAGCTGTAGTTATAAACGAATGTTCATGCAAGGGGCGCTTAATATTTGCGCCTCTTGTTGCTAACTCGAATCAGCAACTGTCATTTGTGTAAGTTGAAATAATTTACTATTTTTGCAGAATGAAAAAGACACTGCTTGTAGTCGATGATAATAAGGATGTGCTGTCTGCGGTAAAGATGCTCATGCGAACGAAGGTAGACGAGGTGGTAACTTCCGCAGACCCTTCGTCGATACCCTCCCTTATCAAGAAGCACATGCCACAGGTAGTGCTTCTTGACATGAATTTCCGTGCGGTGATCAATACCGGCAACGAGGGCCTTTTCTGGCTCCGTGAGATAAAACGTCTTGCCCCCGACACTTCTGTCGTGCTTTTCACAGCATACGCGGATGTATCTCTCGCAGTCGAAGGAATGAAGATCGGTGCTAATGATTTCATTGTCAAACCATATGACAACACCCACCTCTCAGAAACAATTCTGAATGCCTTTGGAGGAGGAAGAAAAAACAGCACAAATAAGCCATCCGGTCCGCAGATGCTGTGGGGAGAGTCTCCCGCAATGCAACGGCTTCGAATGATTGTGGAAAGAGTGGCACCGACCGACGCCAACATTCTCATAACCGGAGAAAACGGGACCGGAAAGGATCTCCTTGCAAGGGAAATTCACAGACTGTCGACGCGTTCGGCCGGTCCTATCGAGATCGTGGATATGGGAGCGGTCATAGAGACACTGTTTGAGAGCGAACTGTATGGACATGCCAAGGGTGCTTTCACTGACGCCAGGACCGAACGTGCCGGTAAGTTCGAGACAGCACATGGCGGGACTCTATTTCTGGACGAAATAGGCAATCTCCCCTATCATCTGCAGGCAAAACTTCTGACATCATTGCAGCAGAGAAAGATCATTCGTGTGGGCACCAATACTCCGCGGGATATAGATATCCGGCTAATCTGCGCTACAAACCGTAATCTTCCTCAGATGGTGACGGCCGGTGAATTCAGGCAAGACCTTTTCTACCGTATCAATACAGTAACAATCGAGCTTCCCCCGCTTCGCGAAAGACCGGATGATATTCCCGCACTCGTCAATATGTTTGTAATAAAATATGCCGGCATATATGCGAAGCCTGAAGCGAAAGTGTCTGACGAGGCGATGAGGAGACTATGCTCACAGTCATGGCCGGGTAATATACGGCAGCTTGAGCACACCGTAGAGAAAGCCCTTATTTTATCAGACAACCCCACACTTGGCATTCATGACTTCGATATTCAGGATACCCGGATTTCTACGCCTGAAGAATCCACTACTTTGGAGTCGATGGAGCGTAATGCCATCATAAACGCAATCAAGCTGCATAGCGGCAATATGTCGGAAGTGTCGCGCTATCTCGGCATCACACGACAGACCCTATATAATAAACTGAGAAAGTATGGTCTCTGAGTGTATCCGGAAAAGATATATCGGCCCTGTGGCGTGGATTGTCATGGCGTTGCTAATGGCTTTCGGAGCCGGCTATTGCGTGGCGGTCTCGCAGAATTGGTGGTTACCTCTAATAATAGGGGCTTTATGTTGCGGATATATGATTCAGGGCAATATCTCACGCATCGCCAAAAGGATGCGCTATGTGATGCAGGCGACACTCAGTAATGATTTTTCATATAAGTTCCCTACCAAAAATTTAAGTAAGGAGGAACAGGAAACCAATGAAATGCTTAATATGCTTGTGGAGCATCTTGAACTCCTTACTCTTGAGGTCAGACAGAAGGAGGCTTTTTTAGCCAGCATAATCAATCTTACCGATATAGGATTGGCGGTCGCTGATGCAAAGGGAGAAATCCGACTGCACAATGAAGCCGCACTGCGTCTTCTGGAGCGGCAGGCGCTCACCCATATATGTCAGATTTCGGAACAGGATTTTATTGGACTCGACATAAAGAAAAGTGATGTGACGGTAAATGATAAGAGTTTCACACTGTTCACCATCAGCGATCTCAGTCAGCAGATGCAGGCTGTGGAAGTGAAATCATGGGAGAAACTCACGCGTGTCCTTACACATGAGATAATGAATTCCCTCACGCCGATACAGTCAATCGCTGAAAACATGCGTGGAAAAGCATCTACCGTAGAGATGACCGAGGCTCTTGAGACAATATCATCGAGCAGCCGGTCGCTCATGCAGTTTGTAAGAAATTTCAGGGAATTCAGCAAACTGCCTGAGCCAAAGTTGAGAGTGCTGTATCTAAAGCCACTGCTTGAATCATGCATAAGGATGACTCAAAGCCATGCAGGAGAGAAAGACATATGTTTTAAACTGGCATGTTTCCCGGCGGAACTAATGATATATTCAGACGAGTCTCTTCTAAGCCATGTATTTCTGAACATCCTGAAAAATGCAGTCGAGGCTTCCCCAAAAACTATCTGTATAGAAGCGGAGGAGAAATCAGACGAATCAGTGGAAATAAGGATTTCAAATGACGGAGAAACAATTACGGATGAGACTGCTGAACATATCTTCACCCCTTTCTTTACCACCCGCGAGACAGGCAACGGCATAGGCCTTAGTCTTTCCCGCCGTATCATAACACATCTTGGAGGAACATTAACGCTAAAGACCCGTCCGATGACATGTTTCTCAGTAAGAATCTGATTCAGGAGTATGCCTGTTTTAGATGGGGCCTTAATGTAGATGGGATGTAAGTCATTTCACTTTCTTTAAACATATGGCAAAAACAATGCCGCCAAATTTAATGTTATTATAATTGAAGTTTGGCACGGTATTTGCTGATTCCGATATGGATGGCTTAACCGGCCATACAGATTTATTAAAATAAAAGTATAACCCGATAAAACTAATAACTGAAATGAACATCAGACCACTTGGCGACCGCGTGCTCGTACAGCCGACTGCCGCAGAAGAAGTGACAATGGCAGGCATTATCATCCCTGATTCAGCAAAAGAGAAACCGCTTCGCGGTAAAGTGCTTGCGGCCGGTAACGGAACCAAAGATGAAGAAATGCTCCTTAAGGCAGGAGACGAGGTTCTCTACGGCAAATATGCAGGTACAGAAATTGAATTCGAAGGTGAAAAATATCTGATCATGCGTCAGAGCGACGTACTCGCGGTCATCGCATAATCTTAATTTATGAGGTTTAACCGTTGAGGGTGTTTAGATGTAAGTCTATCACGATCTAAACTTCAAATCGTTAGACCTGACTATTAAAATCATTTAAACTTACAGACTATAAAAATGGCAAAAATCATTAAATTCAACATACAGGCTCGTGAAGAGCTTAAGAAAGGTGTCGACGCTCTTGCCGATGCCGTTAAGGTGACACTCGGTCCTAAGGGACGCAACGTGATCATTGAGAAGAAATTCGGTGCTCCTCACATCACAAAGGACGGTGTGACGGTCGCCAAGGAAATAGAACTCGAAAATGCTTTCGAAAATATGGGCGCTCAGCTCGTGAAGGAAGTTGCTTCTAAGACCGGTGACCAGGCCGGTGACGGCACAACAACCGCAACCGTACTCGCCCAGGCCATTGTGACCGAGGGCCTTAAGAATGTTGCGGCAGGTGCAAATCCTATGGACCTCAAGCGTGGTATCGACAAGGCTGTCTCAAAAGTCGTGGAAGGTATCAAGGGCATGAGTCAGGAAGTTGACGACGACATGGCTAAGATAGAGAACGTAGCTCGTATCTCCGCCAACAACGACGAGGAGATAGGCCGTCTTATCGCCGAGGCTATGAAGAAAGTAAAGAAAGAAGGCGTCATTACGGTAGAAGAGGCTAAAGGAACCGAGACTACAGTTGACGTTGTGGAAGGTATGCAGTTCGACCGTGGCTATATAAGCCCCTATTTCGTCACTAATTCAGAGAAGATGGAATGCGAGATGGACTCTCCTTTCATTCTCCTGTATGACAAGAAGATTTCCAATCTCCAGGAGATGCTTCCGATTCTTGAGGCCGTAGCACAGACCGGTCGTCCTCTTCTCATCATCGCAGAGGATGTCGACAACGAAGCGCTTGCTACTCTTGTTGTCAACCGTCTCCGTGGATCGCTCAAGATTTGCGCTGTGAAGGCTCCCGGTTTCGGCGACCGCCGCAAGGAAATGCTTGAAGACATTGCCGTACTTACCGGTGGAAATGTAATCAGCGAGATCAAGGGCATGCAGCTTAAGCAGGCTACCGTCAACGACCTCGGTACAGCTGAAAAAGTGACTGTCAACAAAGATAACACTACTATTGTAAACGGTGCCGGATCTAAGGAAGCCATAGACGCCCGTGTAGGTCAGATCAAGGCTCAGATTGAAGCCACTACTTCAGAATATGACAAAGAAAAACTCCACGAACGCCTTGCAAAACTCGCAGGCGGTGTTGCAGTTCTCTATATCGGCGCTCCTTCAGAGGTCGAGATGAAAGAGAAGAAAGACCGCGTGGACGACGCTCTGAGTGCAACTCGCGCAGCGATCGCAGAAGGAATCGTGCCGGGTGGTGGCGTGGCATATATCCGTTGTCTTGCAGCTCTTGACGAACTCAAGGGAGCGAACAACGACGAGACCACCGGTATCGCGATCATCCGTCGCGCTATTGAAGAACCGCTTCGTCAGATTGTGGCAAACGCCGGGCTTGAAGGAGCTGTCATCGTTCAGAAGGTGAAGGAAGGATCCGGTGATTTCGGCTACAACGCCCGTACCGACAGCTATGAGAATTTCTTTGCCACCGGCGTGATAGACCCTGCCAAAGTGACCCGTGTAGCCCTTGAGAACGCGGCAAGCATCGCAGGCATGTTCCTGACCACAGAATGTGTGATTGCCGATAAAAAAGAAGACAACCCCGTGCCCCCCATGCCCGCAGGCGGCATGCCCGGCATGATGTAATATCCACATAAAAGATATCGGCAGGCAGGGGGACGTGGACAGCGTTTCCCTGCCTTAACCATTTTTGGCACGATGTTTGTTATATGGAATGTAGGCTTCGGATAAATATTCCTTAAATAAGGGAAAACGGCCGGATGCCATGTAAAAAAGAATAAAGACAAAACCGATATAAATGAAGAACGACTATTCAAAGCAATTCAGGCCCATTCTGGAGCAGGCCTACAGTATCGCTCAGGAATTCGAATCGAAGGTGATCGTCAGCGAACACTTCGTACTCGCAGCCTTGCGCGATGAAAACGGCTATGCTCTGAAGATCCTGAAACAACTCCGTGTCCCTATCGACCAGATGCGTAAGGAAGTGGAGGAATACATCGCGGATATTGTCAACTCAGGAGAGTCCACTACCCTCTTTGAGCAGCAATACCGAATCAGCCTTCCTGCCGTAAGACATCTGCAGCTTGCCACTTCCGAAGCGCGCAAGATGCATGCGTCGGTGATAGGAGGTGAACATATACTTCTGGCCCTTATCCATGACCAGCGTTCGATGGACAGCGAGTTTCTAAAGGAATTCAAGGATAAATACCTCAACTTCGATATCTCGATCCAGTCTTTCGGTCCGGGTCAGATGCCACCATTTCCATTCGGACAGCAAAAAGACAATGACGAGGAGGCGGAGATAGAGGAAGAAGACGACGATATGTTCGAATCTACCGCCCAGTCAGGTTCAAAGTCAAAAGGCTCCAAAGGGAAGGAGAAATCCGATACCCCGGCCCTTGATAAATTTGGCTACGACATGACCAAAAGTGCTGCGGAAGGGCGTCTGGACCCCGTAGTGGGACGTGAGACGGAAATCGAACGTCTCGCTCAGATTCTTTCCAGAAGGAAGAAGAACAATCCCGTCCTGATCGGTGAGCCCGGCGTCGGTAAATCCGCCATTGTGGAAGGTCTTGCGCTACGCATCAATCAGAGGAAGGTATCGCGTGTACTCTTCAATAAGCGCGTGATCGGACTTGACATGGCCGGAATGGTAGCCGGTACGAAATATCGCGGACAGTTTGAGGAGCGTATAAAGGCGGTCCTTGACGAACTTCAGAAAAATCCCGACATTATACTATTCATCGACGAGATACATACTATAGTTGGTGCCGGAGGTGCCCCGGGCACAATGGACGCTGCAAATATGCTCAAGCCTGCCCTTGCTCGTGGCGAAATCCAGTGCATCGGTGCTACTACTCTTGATGAATACCGCAAGAACATAGAGAAAGACGGTGCGTTGGAGCGTAGATTCCAGAAAGTAATAGTGGAGCCTACCACTCCGGAGGAGACCCTTGAGATCCTAAATAAGGTGAAGTCAAAGTATGAAGACCACCACAATGTGATTTATACTGACGAGGCGCTGAAGGCATGCGTCGAACTTACCGAGCGCTATGTCAGCGACCGTAATTTCCCTGATAAGGCTCTCGATGCCCTCGATGAGGCGGGCAGCCGTGTGCATATAAGCAATATCACGGTTCCGGAAGAACTTGACGCGCTTGAGAATGAAATCGCCCTGACCACCGAGGAGAAACTTAAGGCGGCCGGCGAACAGGATTTTGCTAAAGCGAAGGAACTGCGTGATCGCGAGACATCCCTTAAGTCTGAACTTGAGAAGATGAAGGCCAAATGGGAGGCTAAGCTTGACAAGGAACGCCAGACCGTGGACGATGAGAAAGTGGCCGAGGTTGTGGCTATGATGACAGGCGTGCCGACACAGCGTATCGCGCAGACTGAAGGAAACCGTCTTCTCGAGATGGGCAGCAGACTCCAGGGCTCCGTTATCGGACAGGATGAAGCCATCAAGAAGGTTGTAAAGGCCATCCAGCGCAACCGTATAGGTCTGAAGGATCCTGATAAACCCATCGGGGTGTTCATGTTTCTCGGTCCTACAGGTGTAGGCAAGACTCATCTCGCGAAAAAGCTTGCTGAATATCTTTTTGACTCTGCCGACGCGCTTATACGCGTGGATATGAGTGAGTTCATGGAGAAGTTTACTGTCAGCAGACTTGTCGGTGCCCCTCCGGGCTACGTGGGATACGAAGAAGGAGGACAGCTTACCGAAAAGGTTCGCCGCCGTCCTTATTCAGTAGTGTTGCTTGATGAGATAGAAAAGGCTCATCCGGATGTATTCAACCTTCTGCTTCAGGTGATGGATGAAGGCAGACTGACCGATTCCCTTGGCAGACGCATCGACTTCAAAAATACCATCATCATCATGACCTCCAACGTCGGAAGTCGCCAGCTGAAGGATTTCGGCACGTCGGGTGTCGGGTTCAACACAACGGCTGATGACAAGAAGCAGGCTCAGGGAGTTATTTCAAAGGCTCTTAACAGGGCTTTCTCTCCGGAGTTCCTCAACCGTATCGACGACATTGTGATGTTTGACCAGCTTGACAAGGAGGCAATCTTCAAGATTATTGATATCGAGCTCGCAGATTTCTATGCCCGTGTCATGAAGCTCGGATACGAGCTTAAGCTTTCGGAGGAAGCGAAGGAATTCATATCGGAAAAAGGTTATGACAAGAACTTCGGAGCACGTCCGCTGAAGCGCGCCATCCAGAAGTATCTCGAGGATGATCTCGCCGAACTCCTCCTGCGCCTGAATTCGGAAGGGAAGCTTGGCGGTGTGATCGAAGTGAGCCGCAAGGACCCGGATTCCGAACGCCTTGCATTCGAATATCATGATCCATGCGCATGATCTCCTGCCCCTCGACCCTTAACCTTTAACCATAAACCCTTAAAAAAAGAAGGAGCGTGTATTTTTTGCACGCTCCTTCCTTTTTTTTTGCATATCTGAGTTTTTTTAGTTAATTTTGTAGGTTGAAAAGATTAGGCAAGATACAGACATGACTATTGACGAAGATAAGATAATTCCGGTCAATATCGAATCGGAAATGAAAAGCGCCTACATCGACTATTCGATGTCGGTGATTGTCTCGCGTGCGCTCCCTGATGTCCGCGATGGATTTAAACCTGTCCACAGACGTGTGCTTTACGGCATGGGAGAGGTCGGCAACTATTTCTCTGGCGACACCAAGAAGTCGGCCCGCATCGTGGGCGACGTGATGGGTCACTATCACCCGCACGGCGACTCATCGATCTATATGACAATGGTTCGCCTCGCTCAGGAATGGTCGCTGCGTTATCCTCTCGTCTTCGGGCAAGGTAACTTCGGATCAATCGACGGCGACTCTCCGGCGGCCATGCGATATACCGAGGTGAAACTTTCCCGTATGGGTGAGGAAATGCTGCGCGACCTTGATTCGGACACTGTGGATTTCGTTCCCAACTTCGACAACACCACCAAGGAACCGACCGTATTGCCGACACGTATACCCAATCTCCTCGTCAATGGCGCCGCCGGTATTGCGGTAGGTATGGCCACAAATATGCCGCCACACAACCTTACGGAAGCGCTCAATGCCTCACTTGCGCTTATAGATAATCCGGACATTGACGTAGAGGGACTGATGCAGTTTGTGACTGCCCCTGACTTTCCTACCGGTGGCGAGATCTTCGGCCTGCAGGGTGTAAGGGATGCTTACGAGACAGGACGCGGTAAGATAGTGCTCAGAGCCAAGGCGGAAATCGAATCAAACGGCTCGCACGATCAGATCATCGTCAGTGAGATACCTTACGGAGTGCTTAAAAACGACCTTGTGAAGAGCATCGCCGACATGGTGGAGGAAAAGAAAATCGAAGGTATTTCAGATATCACCGACACCTCCGCACGCGGCAAGATACATATCGCCATAGATATAAAGCGGGATGCAAACGCCCGTGTCGTGCTCAACAAGCTTTACAAGATGACACAGCTCCAGACAAGCTTCAGCGTAAACAACGTGGCGCTTGTCAACGGACGTCCGCGTACGCTTAACCTCAAGGAGATTCTTCAGTACTTCGTAGCTCATCGTCACGAGGTTGTGATACGACGCACTAAATTCCTGCTCAGAAAAGCTGAAGAACGTGCCCATATCCTCAAAGGCCTGATGATAGCATGTGACAATATCGACGAAGTCATAAAGATCATCCGCAATTCGCGCACTACTGAGGAAGCTCGTGAAAAGCTTACGCAAAACTTCGAGCTCGACGATATACAGACCAGAGCAATCGTAGAAATGCGTCTCCGCCAGCTCACCGGACTGGAACTTGACAAACTGCACGCCGAATACGATGAACTGATGAAGCAGATCGACTTCTACAATCAGATACTGTCTGACGATTCGGTCTGCCGTAATGTGATGAAAGAAGAACTGATCGAGATTCGTGATAAGTTCGGTGACGAACGACGCACGCAGATCAGCAAGTTCTCAAGCGACCTGAATGCAGAAGACTTCTATCCCGATGACGAGATGATCATTACGATCTCTCACCTCGGATACATCAAGCGCACTCCTCTGACCGAATTCCGCGCCCAGAACCGTGGCGGAGTCGGAGCGAAAGGAAGCAGTACCCGCGATCAGGACTTTATAGAGCATATATATCCCGCCACCAACCATAATTCGATGCTCTTCTTCACCAATAAAGGGCGTTGCTACTGGCTGAAAGTATATGAAATCCCCGAGTTTGCAAAGAACTCCAAAGGTCGGGCCATTCAGAATCTTCTCAATATCGATGCCGATGACGCGGTGAATGCTTTCATCTGCATAAAGAATCTCGGCGATGAGGAATTCGTCAACAGCCATAATCTCCTGTTTGCAACCCGCAACGGAGTGGTGAAGAAGACCCCGCTCGAGGCCTACAGTCGCCCGCGCACCAACGGAGTCAATGCCATCATCATACGTGAGGACGACTCCTTGCTTCAGGTTGAACTCACCGATGGTGACACTCAGGTGATACTCGCAAGCAAGGCCGGCTACGCCACACGCTTCAGCGAGTCAGAGCTCAGAGAAATGGGACGCGTATCAACGGGCGTTCGCGGCATGACACTGCGTGGAGAAGATGACGAAGTGGTCGGAATGGTCACCGCAAAGACTGACGATAACGAACACAGCATATTGGTAGTCTCTGAAAACGGATTCGGCAAAAGGACTCATCTCGATGACTATCCTGTGAGCATGCACAGAGGCGGAAAGGGTGTGAAGACACTCAACGTTACGGATAAGACCGGAAACCTCGTTGCTATCAAGAAAGTGACCGATGCCAATGACCTCATGATAATCAATCAGAGCGGCATAACGCTCCGCCTTCCTGTGGATACTCTCAGACTTCAGGGCCGAAACACACAGGGTGTCAAACTGATTGATCTCGCGAAACGCGGTGACCGTATCGCTTCCGTCTGTGTGGTTGATTCAGATCCGGAAGAAGAGATAAATGAGGAAACAGATGCTGAACAGCAGGAGATCAATCCGCTTGAAGGTGTTCAGCAGGCTCCGGAAGCAGGAGAGACTGATTCCAATGAGACAGAAAACGATAATAATCAATAAAACTTTAATACACACCAAAATGAAAAAGCTCATGACATTTGCGCTCTGCTTCGCAGCCGTAGGCTCGATGAGCGCCCAGAAAGCAAACGTGGAAGCTGCCAAGAAGCTTTCAGGTAAGCCTGACAAAATCGAAGAGGCCCGCTCGCTTATACAGCAGGCTATGGAAAATCCTGAGACAGCCAACGACGCACAGACATATTTCATTGCCGGCAAGATCGAGTTCGACGCCTTCGACAAAGACCTCACTAACAGCATGATCAATCCTGCGTCTGTAGACAATGTCAAGATGGGTCAGAACCTTCTCAACGGATATAACAACTATGTCAAGGCTCTTCCTCTTGCAGCGATACCTAACGAGAAGGGAAAGGTAGACACAAAGACACCTAAAAATATCGTAAACACCCTTAAGGGACATACCAATGACTACTTCAAGGCAGGTGCGGACTTCTTCAATGCACAGAAAGTATATCCCGAGGCATACGAATGCTTTATGATCTATGCCGACATGCCCAATCAGGAGTTCATGCAGGGTGAGAAACTCGAGCTTCCCGACGCTGACCGTGGTACCGCTTACTTCAATGCGGGTCTTGCTGCCTATTCAGGCAATGAGATCTACAAGAGCGCAGATGCCTTCCGTAAGGCACGTGGCGTAGGCTATGAGGATAAGCAGGCTTACATCTATGAGATCGCATGCTGGCAGGCGGCTGCACAGCGAGACTCCACAATGGAACAGACCGCAAAGGAAAAGATCATCGAAGTTGCTGAAGCCGGCGACAAGAAATTCGGTATGGAAGAGCCTATCTTTGTCAACAATATCGTAAACTTCCTTGTGACCGATGGCAAATATGAACAGGCAGTTGCGAAGGTCAGCGAGCTTATTGCCGCAAATCCCGATAATGCCGGTCTTTATGGTCTCCGCGGTTTCGTGTATGACCGTATGGACAAAGACGCAGAATCAGTAGAAGACTACAGGAAGGCCGCATCTATTGACAATGTTGACTTCGAGACTCTTAAGAATGCCGGCAAGAAGATCTACCGTGTTGGCGCCGATAAGTGGAATTCCATCGAAGGCAATTCGGAGGAGGCTCGCGCAGCCCGTCTTGACGTCAAGACCAACTATTTCGAGGCAGCAAAGGCTATCGCTGACAAGGCAAAGGCCATGAATTCAAACGACAGCGACCTTGATTACCTGCTCGAAAGCATCGACTACGCTCTTACCACTTACTTTAACTGATAGCAGCGCTTCAGGTTTAAACCGAAATATGCCGAGGGTGCAGATGGATTCCATCTGCACCCTCTCCTTTTTATATATAAGTAAGTAGCTATTCAAATTAAAACGATATAATAATAACCTCACTGAAAGTAGATGATCTCGTATATCCTCCACTTGCCGATTCCGGCCGCTTTGGCTTTGTCGCTCGGTCACGATGCCCGCATCGCTCCCTCTCTCCGCAGACAAATCGCCTCGGAATCGCCGGCGCGGA
>JAIEBK010000163.1 GCA_029070945.1 Muribaculaceae bacterium | reverse complement strand
ACCTTACAGGGACAGCAGATGATGCATATAGTTGTTGATGGGCGCGGAAGCGGAAACGTCTCCGTGGATGCTTCCGCACTTTCTCCCGGTATGTACATCTACACCCTGATGGTAGACGGCATCGAAGCCGGCTCAAAGCGAATGATAATAACCGAATAAAGTCCCGGGTTATGAAGTCAAAATATATATTGCTCATGCTTTGGGCTGTCGTGACATGCATGATGGCCCGGGCATCCGGTCACATCACCGCCTGTCGGGAATATGACGTCTCATCCGCAAGCGTTACGGAGGCCATGGCGCCTGATGGAGAACGCTATTCATCAGTTGCTCTTCCCGGAACATGGAACAGCGGCGCACCGGGTGCTCCCTCGCTACCATACGAAGTGTTCCAGGTGGTGGTTCCTGCCGATGCGTCCAATATCCGTGTGGCTTCAGCTACGGGGCAAGATAAGAGGAGTTTTCAACTTCTCAACCGACTGATGCCCTCGCAGCTCGAGTTGACTATCAATCAGGACCCTACTGACGAAGATTTTGTTATTCCTTCCGAGTCGGCATATTCACTCTCATCTCCAGTAGCTACCGTATTGAGTGACGGTTTTATCGCCGGAGACATTCATGTCGTTACCATCGGTGTGACTCCAGTGAAATATACCGACAGCAATCTTACCCTCGATGTATATGGTAAGATTGATATTAAATTGGAATATGAAAACGGCGGAGGATCCATTGCGGCCTTCTCACCCCCGGAGAAAGGAAAAAATGAGTTGTACAGTCTTTTCCGTAATATAGTTGACGATGTCTCCGCTCCAATGAAAGCGGGAAGTTTGACACAGGCTTCCGATCCCGGACACTATTTCATCATAGTTCCGGAAAATCTTGAAAGCGGAGTGGCCAAACTCGCTACATGGAAAAAGCAGAAGGGGTATACCGTGCATATCAAGACTGTAGAGAGCGTGCTTGCTGATTCAAGATATAGGATAGGAGCATCCACATATATATCCGGCAGAACTGAAACCATCGTGGACGAGGCAGCGGCTCTACGCGCTTATCTCAATGATGAGTTCAAGAACTACGGGCCCTACTATTGTCTGCTCATCGGCGACTACCGTACCTCCATGCCGATTCGTCATGTATACACCCTTAAGGAACTTGAAAATTTTGAGTTTTACAAAAAGTCACATAGCGCTGCCTTTTTACCTACCGATACATATTTCTCAGATTTCACTACGCAGTGGGATCTGAACAAACCGGATGGTTATGATTTTTATTTCACCAAAATGTCTGTGGAATACAATCCGGACATTGTGATTGGTCGACTTCTGTGTCAGTATCCCGAAGATGTGGAATCTTATACTGACAAGTTGATAATTTATGAATCGAATCCCGGTTTAGGTGATAATGAATATTTGAATATGGCTCTGTATTTTGAACAGGATATGATGATTGGTAACAATCAGAGAGTAAGAAGCGCATTTGATCCGTTCGGTACTGACAACACTCTTATCGTGCAAGACCAATGTGTCAATTCCAAAGTGCCTTATCATCCGCATTATGGTGGCGACATCATCAAGTACATGAGCCAAAGAGGATTTACAAGTGTGCATGGTCACGGCTCTCCTGTATCGATCGCCACTTGCAAATGGTGGTATTACGTAGTCCCCGATACTGAAATGTCAGCCGAAGACCGTTATGTGTCATATAATCCAAAAGAATATGACAATGGATTCAATTGTTTGACCAATTACTATAAGCCCGGTTTTGTGTATTCAGTATCGTGTGATAATGCACCTTTTGATGACTATGCGTTCGGTGGTGATGTAATTGAAGACGCAGAAGGAAATGTTATAGATTTCCTGGATAATGGACATGTATTTAAGCCGAAGTGGAATCTTGCGGGTGCTTATACTTGTATGCCGCGAGTTGGCGGGGTTGCATATTGTGGAAACACAAGGTCAGGGTGGACAAGTGCATCAGCCCTTCAGGAAGCTAATTTTGGGAAAAATATTCTAAGTAATCCTAAAGTTGGGGTTGCCTTGGCTCTGACAAAATCCAATACCAATAGCAAGCTCAAAGGATATTTCGTAGACGGTGGAAATTTCCATCAATCCATTTCTTGTGACGATTGGTTGAAACATACCATGTCCTTGATTGGTGAACCAGAGTTTGAGATGTGGCTCGGTCAGCCTGAGCATCTGAATGTGGAAGTGGCACGTTCCGGACAGTTTATCAATTTCTCCTCCCTGCCGTCAAACGCGAGGTGTGTTCTTGATAACTTCAATACCCGTACTGTGCTTAAGGGTAGTGCCGGTAATTTTACCAGTCCAAACTCCGATTACATATTATCGTTCTGGGCTTCCGGTTATCAACCTTTCGTGAGATATTACGGTGTTGATGGTACATTGAATACCGTGCATGATGTGATAACGACCGATGCAATCCTCGGAGGTGAGGAATCCGATGAGTTCATCATTGACGAGGGTGGTCAGCTCAATTTGATGTGTATTGAATCCATAGCCGGCAATGGCGGAACAACGCGTATCAAACAGGGTGGAAGTGCCTGCCTTACAACACTGAAACAATGTGTGTTAGAAGGCGTGGAAGTAGATAATGGAGGAACACTTGACATACATTCCTCCGATGCGATTACCCTGAAAGAATGCACTTTCGTTTCGGGATGTGATGTGTTTTTAGGGAAATAACCAAAACTATTTTTACATTCCAACGGTTATAATATTAACATCTTTTGTGCGTATAAATATGGCGGAAATGTAATATGACCGTTTGAATGTCAATTTAAACTTAACGTTATGAGAATAATCTACAATTTGATGGCCTTTATCGTATGTGGCGGCGCGTGTGCATTTTCCGCCTCCGCACAGTCG
>JAIEBK010000162.1 GCA_029070945.1 Muribaculaceae bacterium | reverse complement strand
TGATCTTCTGAATTGATGTTGCCAAAATTCAGTGGCTGATCAGACGGGAAGAACTGTTCATCGGAAGAGTCAAGGTCTAAAATGTCTTTCCATGTGCAGCATCCGAGGCTAAGCTCTATATCGTCAAGTCCGTCACCGCATATTTGCACAGAAACAGTCTCCGGAATCTCATCATCATTTACGAAAATAATTTGTTTTTCAATATCGCAATTGACACCGGTGATCACAGGACGAGAGAATACAGTTACGTTATCGGTTGTTATGACCTCATCCTTAATATTTATCTTGATGAAGACCGCTCCGGAGTTCGGATCTTCCGGATCATTGCTGTTATATTCAAAGTTGAGGATATAGTGATGACTGCGTTCTACATTTTCAATAACTCCGCTTTTTGAGAATGGCTGTCCGTCTTTTCTTGTGCCGGTAATAACGTACTCAAGATTCTTATCATTATTCGGCATCATGAAGTATGCCTTGCCGTCGATAATGTTCTCTTTGGTGAAGACACACTCACCGGCAGAATTCTTGATTGTGATCATGTAGTCGTCTTTTATCAGCACAGGATCGATTGTAGACGCATTGATGGATGCCACAACGTTAGCGATGCGGCAGTCTATCACCACATTTTTATTGTCTCCCTTCTCAAGCTCGAAAGGCTGATAACCACGATAGAATTTCTTGTCGAAAGATGCGGAAACTGAATCGCCGGTCCATGCCTCTGCTACATAAGAGCCGGCCTTCAGGATTATCTGGGAGTCTACATTCCCAAGTCCTTGTTTTTTATAAAGCAGGCCCTCTTTGCCGGAAATATAAACGACGCATTTATCTTCGAGCGAAGACTGATCTGTGCCATCCTCAGCACGTGTTGTTATGCTATTGACGACAGTACGGAGTTGTATGGTTCCATTCCCATTATTGTCGAAAGGATTTTCAGCAGAGCAGCTCCAGAGGACGCTCGCGGCTGATATTCCCACAACTCCTGTCAATATATACGAAATTATCTTTTTCATTTTTTCAGTTGATTTGATTTGAGAGTTGTGTATTATTCGTTTTTAAGCCAGATCGTTCCCTCGGTGGTACCTGCGGCATTGCTTATAGTCATATGGAACTTATGCTCGCCCGGACCAAGAACAAAGATAAGAGGAACGAAAGTTGAGATGTCGAACTCACAATATTTTTGATCTTTGACTTTAGCTCCGGTTGGGAATCCCAATCCGTTAAGGGCTTCCTCATACTCGCCGGGGTTGACAAGATCAAGTTTGTCGGTAAGTCCGACGCCACTAAGTTCTTCCGGAGTCAAAGTAGTGGATTCAATCACAATATCAAACGCTGTGATTCCCGTCTCGCTGGTCACACTGAATTTGACTTCTGAATCCGTAGACAGGGTGAAACATTCGTTGACAGTCATGCCTTCCATTGGCACGATTTCTGGAGCTTTTCCTTTTGGCGTCGGGTCATCGTTGGGATCTTTATTAGGATCCTTGCCGGTTCCTTCTACGGGACGCATATTGTCTTCTTGGATTTCATCAGCTGGTTCTCCGGGATTGATTATATGATTCTCATCCTTAATCTGGATTGTAGCGTCTACTTTTATGCCATCGCCAAGTTGGATGTCTCCGTCGTTCACGTTATCGGGGCGGTTGACATGAAAGCGAATCCTATAAGCCATTCCTTCGGCTGCGTCTTCATAGATACGTGTAATGCCTTCTCCCTTATTAATCTTGAAATCATCAAGCGTTCCGTAGAGCTCTGCAATTATGGTTGTGCTCCCTTCATCATATCTGAAGAAGCCTGTTCGATTAATATGATCGGAGTCATAGGTAAGCTCACCTTCCTTTCCGGCCTTGACTACAACCTGCACGTCATTCCCTATAATGTTCATTCCTGTCTCATCAAGGATCTCAACCTGAACCTTGATGTTCCTCAGAGTGCATTCAATGGGATCGACATTATCGGTAAGTTTACCGGCCTCGATGCTGAAATTTGAGGAGCCTTTGTAGAAAGGATTATCCCATTCAGCTACAGGATTATCACCGTAGATAGCTTCCGCACGGTAATCCCCTACAGGTAGACTTACAACCTCAGGCATGCTTGAATAAGTAAATGACTTTACAACCTCTTCAGTTGCGGTATTGACAAAGTTAACTGTAAAATCACCTGTGTCGACGTTATTGGCACGTGTGCCGTCGTTGACATATTTGACAGAAAGATTTCCACATTTGAGTTGTCCTTCTTTGGTATTGAGCAAGAAGTTGGTTTCTTTATCACATCCGGCAAGCGTCAACAGTGATGCGCTTGCAAGGAGTATGGAATATATATTGAACTTCATGACTTATCGATTCTTTTTGTTATTTTTCTTTATGGATTTGGGCGTCACCTGATAATCATCGTAATGGGCCTTCACATTGTCGATTTTGAGTACTGATCCGGTTGCGACAGCCTTATATTCATTAGCAGGAATGGGGTTCGGATTTCTGAAATTTCCTGTGTTTACAGAAGACTCATGCAGTTCTGTACCTGTCGGAACATGAATCGGAGGATTATTTTGATTAGAACTCTTGAAACATACTATAAGTTTAGCGGCAGGCTTTCCAAAAGGAACATAATCAAATACAATAGATTCAGAACCGTTTCCTTCATTTATTGAAAATGTTTTTTCTCCTAAAGTCTGTCCTTCGCTGTCCAAAAGTTTTATGAAAGCATATCCTGAATCATCACTATATGGTTCGTATTCATAGTCGAACGAAATAGCAGAGGGACGGCTTACAAATCCGATACCTTCGGTTCTGGTCTCGTTGCCGTCAAAAGTATATGATCCCAGGAATATTTCTCCGGCAGCTACATCTAAATCAGATGGACTGTTTTCACAGTAATATTTAGTGTTCATATTTCCTCCTGAAGTGGCCGGCGTTTCTCCGTTATGGCTGTATCCGACAGTTTTCATCACTCCTTTACCACCTTCAGTCCATGACGAAGGTACGATAAACCATGTGTTATAGTTTGTCGCTCCACTCCATGCCGTTTTGTCATTAATGGTGGCCCATTCAGCAGGCAGAGTTCTTGAAATGGATGATTTCAGTTGATAATCTCCGGAAATTCCCAAAACTTTAACATTGTATTTTCCACCTTCATTTAGATTAGAGAATTCAATCGTATTCCCTGCTTCCGAGAAATCTCCGTTGATGATGGATTGTCCGGTTTCGGTGACGAAGGAGCCGTCATCTTCATGCCAGCTTTCTCCCTTAGTGATAGAGGATGCGACCGAATAAGTAGTACCCTCTGAGAGTTTCCCTATTACTATGTATCCCTTGTCGGAATCACGATAAATATTGTTAGTCTGACGTTCTCCGTTGACTTTGAGATACATTTTATCAATGATGGCCTTCAGGACGTTTTCATCGTTATTGTCTGTTACATCTACCTTGACATAAGCATAATTGGTAAATGCATCGAATTGCAGTCTATACTCCGGAATCTTCACTTCCGCGTCGTATGACACCTTTTCTTTTCCGTTATGATATATTTTAAACGGCATGCTTGCTCTGATAGGCGCAACATTTTCGGGGAATATAAGATTGCATATATATTGTTTCGTTTCGAACGATCTGGTGGCTGCTACTTCCTCAACACTATTGATGGTAGCATCAACCCAGTTGCCCATGTCGCTTATGGTCTGAAACTTAAGTTCGGAAATAGGATTAAGCCCGTTGTATTCAACAGTGACATCAGCGCTTTTGGCTCCATATGTCATGGAGTTGTTTCCTACGACGTCAATTACGATGGGTTGGCTGTCAAGAGTAACGCTCATCACGTTGCTCGGAATATCATATTCGTCTATTACCTGTAGGGATATGGTATGAACACCCGTCGGAAGAGTCTTCCCTAAATTGGTAAGATCAAGTTGTGCAACATTAGATACAGCACCACGGAATCCGAACCCCATGGCGGAAATTCCGGCTTCTTCTATATCCTTTTTCTGTGCATCATTAGCTTTACATAAGTCAATCTGATTACCCCATTTTGGATGGAATTTGTTTGATTCTACTGTCAGTAATGCGGATTTAATATTATCGCCTGACTTAACAAACATCTTTAGATCACTCATGCTTGCACTTCCTTCCAGCATATCCACAGTGCTACCCTCGGTGAATCCTATCGGTGATATGACAGGTGCTGGAGTTGTAAGCAACTCGTCGGTGAGATCGATACGTATGATGTCTTCCTCTAATTCGTCTGAGAAATTTATCGTAAGCTGCGCATTCCCGTTTTGAGACTCTTCTATATCAAGTGTGATATTGTGCAGAGTCTTTGCCTGTGGTGGAAATTCACCTACTTTTACTGCGCTTTTAAAATTCTTTCCTTTTGTAGTGAAATGAACCGACAGTGCGGCATTGTTTGGTTCTATGAAGGCTGGAGTTGCTTGCTCCTTATTTATTATGATCTCGTCAGCTCGACCCTCGGTTCGAATTCTTGAATGGTAATCATCCATATAGTCTTTGAATGCGTCGGTATAGTTCACCTTAACCATTGAATTCTTAAGTTCCGCTACAAGGTTCACCTCATAAACCTCATCAGAGAGTACGTTAAAGGTCGTAGAGGCTTCGAAATACGGAGCCTCAAAATCCTGTTTGCCTTTTTCTCCATAGAAGGCAGTTAATGTATAGGCTCCTGTTGGGAAATAGTTTTTTTCTGTATAATCAATGAACCCTTGCAGTGAAGTCCAGGTTTTTGAAAAAGATTCGTCGAATTTTTCAAGCTTGATGGAGAAATCTTCGGGTTTGGGCACAGTGATGTAAGTGCTCAGATCGTTTGGATCGGCCGTAGACTCGTCGTTTTCGCTTCTGAACGTGGGTTTTGAGGTCTTGATTTCACTGTCTGTAGAAAGCGTTAGGGAGATACTCCCTTTTTCAGTGGAAGAAGAACCCCAATGACTTTCATCTGAACAACCGAAAAGACCGGTTGTCAGAGCGATGGTCCCTAATATAGGGATCCCGAATTTGAACTGTCTCATGTGAGTTATAGTGTTAGATAATATTAGCTATTTTTATACGATATATGTGTTTGATATGGAATCTCGAATTCTGATTAGATATTCTTCCTATATATTTAGGAGTATTATGTCATATCAGATTTCTTTTAATGTTTTTGAATCTCAGTCAGTATGCAAACCCTCATCAGTCCGCAAAAACTTTGCAAATTTAATAAATTATTCCAATAATTAGCCGTGTTTTAAGAGATATTGCGATATAATGTCCCAATATGACCAAAATTATTATGGCCTATGCCAATAATATTTGAAGCTGTATGATAGCATAGAAGCGTAATTTTGAGAAATAATACTTGGATATGAAAGACAATTCGTTGTAGCATTAACTTTATTATATCTGGTATGGCTTTATGGAAGCTAATCTCATGTGTGTTTGTGTGTGGCAGTCATTGTGGATATTCAGCTGTCCCACTCAAATTTTAGATAGTAAAGGTTGAGCTAAACAACCGAGCGGAGAAAGAGTTCGCTGTATTAACATAGTGAAAGACAATTTAACATTTGTTGATTAATGTGGTTTACAGACGATTACG
>JAIEBK010000161.1 GCA_029070945.1 Muribaculaceae bacterium | reverse complement strand
CTTTGCAGCCAAAAATCAAAATCGACTGCAATATGTATTCAAGTGAAGATTTCGAGCGGTTCTATATCCGCTACCAGGCCGAGGCGATGCCCCGGGGAGTAAGTATCCAGGCTTACTGCGACAAGAATAAAGTACCCTACAATCTGTTCGACAAGTGGTACTGTGACACCAGGCACAGGGTCGTTCCGGTCAAGGTTGAGAACCGCCCGGATACTGAGGCCGGGCCAAAGGCTCAGGCGGCAGTCCCCGCTCGCGAAGGGCTCCGCATCATGATCGATATAAAGATGAGCACCGGCATGCATATCCACCAGCGCAATCTGAGCTATGCCCAGCTCCGTGGTCTAATCGACAAACTGGAGGCCTTATGCTGAACATCACAGGACTAAACAGCTTCTATTATCTGCGCAACTTCCATGACATGCGCTGCAAGTACGACCGTGTGCGCTCCATAATCCACCGGCAGCTGCACCGCGAGCCCGAGGAAGGGGAAGTGTTCATAATGATGTCGAAAGA
This sequence comes from Muribaculaceae bacterium, assembly GCA_029070945.1. Classification (GTDB taxonomy): domain Bacteria; phylum Bacteroidota; class Bacteroidia; order Bacteroidales; family Muribaculaceae; genus Lepagella. Next base: position 2,051 of record JAIEBK010000161.1, on the reverse strand, counting down.
CCGCCGGCTGGTACGGCTGTACAGCTACGACCGCCGCTGCTGCAGCCTCCATGAGAAGCGTTTCCGCCCCGGATACCGGTTCATGAAAGTGGAGCATGACGGCGACGCGCCCATCTATACGATCCGCTGGGAGGATGTGGCCGTACTGTTGGGAAGTCCGGTGGTGAAAACATTGAGAATCAGATAAAATAACTGCAAAAACATTTGTCCATGTCAAGGAAAATATGTAACTTTATGCAATTAAAGGACGGATATGGACGAGAGAGAAAGAGAGCATATTCTACGGTCTGCACGGCTGCTTCAGGAGTATGAAAATACACCTGCGGTCTTCAACGATCCATATTCCGAGATGAGCGATATCGAAAAATCCAAGCTGATCATCTATCTTCAGGAGCTGCTGGAAGGGCAACGGCGTCAGGCCGAGGAGCTGCGCGAGGCTGCCTCCAGGAAAAGAGAGACGCTTATGGCGCAACTTGCCCAGAGCAATGCCACCAACGCCTCGCTCATGGAGCTTATAAGATCATTGAAGGATGAGAATGCAAAGCTTCTTGAAGGACAGACACAGCTGGAATCCAGAATGGCAGAGCTCATCAAAACCAATGCCGACATGACCGAGCAGTTGGCGCTGGGCCGCAAGGGCCGGTTCGGCTCCAGGAGCCAGAAAGGAAGGAAGTCCAAGGCTGACAGGGAGAAATCGCATCAGGAGGACAAGAATGATTTTGACGGCACCAATCCGCCGGCAGTGACGATACCGCCGGGGAGCAGCCTGACACAGGGAAGACGCGCACCGACAGGCAGCTCATGGCCGACGCCATGAGGCAAGGCACCAGGTACCGCACCATGAAGGCCGGAGACACCGTCACCCACAGGTCAGACCTTCGCAGGCTTCCCGAAGGAGCCGAGTTCATCAGGATGGAGAGCCGTTTCTCGTATGAGCAGAAAGTGTCGGTCGTCGAGCATGAGTACCAGCTGGTCACATACAGGCTCGGCGGAGTGATGTACACGGTCTACCTTCCCGACGAAGGCGAGCCCGAGATAATCGACCGGGTGGGAGGAACCAAGGCCTCGGCAGACTTCCTCGCCCATCTGTCGTTCAACCACTTTTTTCTTGACACCCCGCTTTACCGTGAGCTCCAGCGGCTGCGCGAGCAGGACATGCGGGTGAGCCGGATGACACTCACCAACTGGCTCCACAAAGGCGCGCTGTACCTGGCAGGCATAGTGGAGCATCTCAAGGACAAGGCATTGGAGAGGGACTCGGTGATAAACTGTGACGAGACATGGTGCCGTGTGAAAGTCGGAGACACATACAGAAAGCGCTACATCTGGTGCCTGGTCAACCGTGCGCTCAGGATCGCCATCTACTGCTACGAGGACGGATCACGCGGACGTGACGCGCTCAGGTCCATCATAGAGGGCAAGGAGCTCAGGGCACTCCAGTCCGACGGCTACAACGTATACATGTACCTGGACAAGGAGATGGTCGACATCGACCACATCTGCTGTCTGGCGCACGCCAGGGCCAAGTTCTGGTACGCCCATGAGCAGGGCGGGGACAAGGATGCCGGTTACATGCTTGACTGTATCGCCGAACTTTATGCGCTGGAGCGGGCCTACGCGGAAAGTGGACTCAGCGCGGACGATATAACCAAAGCGCGGCAGAGCCTGAAAACAAAAGAGATACTGATACGTCTGCGGAGCAAGCTTGATACCCTGCTCGCCGATGAACATCCTCCACGGGGAGACCTGATGGAGAAGGCGGTGAGGTATCTTGACACCTTCTGGAACCAGATAATGGCCTATACCAGAGACGGACGGTACAGCATAGACAACAATGTGGCCGAGCGGTGCATCAGGCCGTATTCCGGAGAGAGGAAGAACTCACTCTTCTATGGATCACACAAAATGGCCAGGGCATCGGCAATCTACCATACGGTGATAGAGACATGCCGGCTCAGCGGACTGTCCGTGCTCGAATACCTCAGGAGGTTCTTCCGGGAGATAGTCAACGGTAACCGCGACTATGCCCGCATGCTGCCGCAGACCATAGG
>JAIEBK010000160.1:8399-51098 GCA_029070945.1 Muribaculaceae bacterium | reverse complement strand
GAGCGCCTCAAGGCAGGAGAAATATGGATAATCCCCACCGACAGCCTGTATGGAATAATGTGCGATGCACTCAATCAGAAAGCAGTAAGGGCTGTCTGCGAACTAAAAAACATCAATCCGGACAAAAACAATCTTTCCATAATCTGCGACGGAATATCCATGGCCGCCGAATATGCAAGAATAGGAGACCGAACGTATCAGATGATGAGGAATGAGACACCCGGCCCCATCACCTTCTTATGTAAGGCTCAGTCGAATCTTCCCAAGGAATTCAAGAAGAGAAAGACTGTCGGGATTCGCATTCCGGACTGCCTGACGGCAAGGATGATCTGTGAGAAGCTTGGCAATCCGCTGCTTACGACTTCCATAGAATTCACTGATGATGACTATGCAAGAAATCCGGAACTGATAATGGAGGCTTATGATGGAAAGGCGGACGGGGCAGTCATAGGGGAAGATGGGGGTACGGTTCCGACTACAATCATTGACTGTACGGAAGATACTCCGGCAGTCATTCGAGATTAACGATCAACTATGAGGAGGGAAAATAAGCAGAATAAAAATTTGTGGGATTATTTTGTTCTCTCGCATATTTTTCTTAACTTTGCGTATCTCTCAAAAGACAAATGAGTGATATAAATTATAGTATATTACATATAACCCTATTAATTATAGAAATATGTCAAAAGTAACAGTTGTAGGCGCAGGCAATGTAGGTGCTACTGCCGCCAATGTGATGGCTATCCGCGAAGTGGCTGATGAAGTTGTAATGATCGACATCAAGGAAGGTGTATCCGAGGGCAAGGCCATGGATATGATGCAGACCGCAAACCTTCTCGACATGAATACGCGCATCAGCGGCGTGACCAACAACTACGAGGCAACCGCCAATTCTGACGTTGTAGTCATTACCTCAGGTATTCCCCGTAAGCCCGGTATGACCCGTGAGGAACTGATCGGCGTCAATGCAGGCATCGTAAAGCAGGTGACAGAAAGCGTGCTCAAGTATAGCCCGAATGCCGTGATCGTATGTGTTTCCAATCCTATGGACACCATGACCTACCTCATCCACAAGGTATCCGGTCTTCCCAAGAACCGTATCATCGGCATGGGTGGCGCACTCGACAGCAGCCGTTTCAAATATTATCTGAGCAAGGCACTCGGCGCAAACCCCAACGAAGTTGAAGGTTTCGTGATCGGCGGCCACGGCGACACCACAATGATTCCTATGCGTCGCTTTGCCACACTCCGCGGCATACCCTGCGAGACACTTCTCGACAAGGAGACAATGGACAAGGTGGTAGCTGACACAATGGTAGGTGGCGCAACACTGACCAAGCTTCTCGGCACAAGCGCATGGTATGCTCCCGGCGCAGCAACAGCTGAGGTGGTAGAGGCAGTGATCCACGATCAGGACGCCATCATCCCCTGCTCAGCTCTTCTCGATGGCGAGTATGGCGAGAAAGATCTCTGCATTGGCGTTCCCTGTGTACTCGGCAAAGGCGGCATCAAGAAAATCTGTGAGATCGAGCTCAATGAAGAAGAGAAGGAACTCTTCGCCAAGAGCGCGGCAGCAGTGCATAAGACTAACGAAGCACTCCCCTGCTAATTATCCATAAAAAATAATCTCCAACTTTGCAGGGACGCACGGCTCGTGCGTCCCTCATCGTTTTTTCACCATGCAACAAAAAAAGGACGCACGAGCCGTACGTCCCTGCAATATCCAAATAACGGTAAAATCAGAATATAACGGAATAAGCTATATATTCGCCTACGAGAGAGATGACGAAGATAATGCCGAAGATTAGAGCGATGTTGGAGAGAACTTTGCCGGAGTGAGGAATCATCCTCGATATCAGAATCGACATCATCCATGTGAATACCGTCATGAAAAGGGCAAAGCAATCCGCAAAGGCCCACCATCCCAGTTCCCTACGAAACCGGAATGTCAACGCAATATAGACAATGGAGACGATAAGAGCCAGCAAGGCAAGCAACATTTTTTTCGTTGTAGACATCATCTGTAGAGTTTAACGGCGTGTCCTACCCCATCAGTATCAATCGCCAAGGCAATATAGAAACCGTTCGGATGGGCAGATAGATCAACATGCGCCACGTTAGTATTACGGAATTTTCTGTTCTCCACCATCATCCCGGTTACATCATAGACAATCACCCTTTCAATATCCATAGGCAGCGACAAAGCGAAATGACCTGCTATGTTTGACGTGACAGCCGGGACCTCCGGAACAGTCACCGAAAGAGTATCATCCGAAGCAAAAGCATACTCAACCGGATCCTTTGTCTCAAAATCAAATTCAGTTGCCTCACGGCGCACCATCCAGAAAGACTCCCCGTCATCAAACGAGACTGCATAATAATCGTCATTCTCAGGATTCTTAAGCATATCGAAGACAACCTCCGGATAAGTGGTCCATTGCTCTATGGCGTCTGACGGGATACGGCTGTCATAGCGTATCATCTCAATGTCACGTGAGAAATCGGTAAGGATCTCTCTTGTCATGTCTGTCATCCGGTCCTTATCGAATCTTTCACTCAGCGAATACGCGAGAATAGGAAACGCCTTGTTTTCAGCAGATACCACCACAAAGCCTCCTGCCGGGGAATTGAAGACATAAAACGGTGTGAAAAGACGATGCGTACTCAGGTCTTTTCCGTTATATACATATGAGACGGGAGGCGTAACGAAATTGCGTGATTCGTTGAAAAACTTCTGAGCCATAGCCTTAGCCTCCTTCTGACCTACGGTCTCGGCATGCAGAAGATGGCCGACGGCAGGCATAAGCCCACAGACAGCCATCGTCATCAATATCTTCTTATACGGTCTCATACCTATATAACGCCTGAACAGGCGAGATAGTGCATTATGACCTGCAAAGAAATCAGAAAAGCATCATTCTTCAGCCGCGATAATCTCAGACTCTTCCACCTCGGCGGCATTCTTCTGAATGTTCGGAAGCTCAAGTCCGAGATGCTGCTTCTTATCGATAATCTTAAGCCAGATTCCTATAAGCAGAGCTGCGACTCCAAGACATGCAAGCATCACAAGGGGCCAGGTGTAATTGTAGCTCACGGCAGCCTCAGCCTCGGTCAAGGTACCGTTGGCAAGACCCTCGGCGATATCGGGGTTAGTGTTATCGAGCACCTTACCGATAAGAAGCGGGAAGAGCCAGAGACCGATATTCTGAATCCAGAAGATGAGCGCATAGGCCGATCCGATGATCTTTGCGTCGACAAGCTTTGGAACCGAAGGCCAGAGGGAAGCCGGAACCAGCGAGAACGATGCCCCGAGCACGAGAATGGTCAGATATGCTACCACCACACCTCCGAGATCATTACCCTTGAACAGGGGAAGGATAAACGCGAAAGTAAGATGGCATATGATCAGAAGCAACGCACCGAACACAAGCATAGAGGCAGCCTTTCCCTTATGGTCAACATATTTGCCGAGAATTGGGGTTATTCCGACTGCAAGAAGCGGGAACACAGCGAAAATGGACGCCGCGCTCTGACACATATAACCCATCCAGCAATATGTGAGAAGCGCCGCAACCGCAAGCACGAGCATACCGCTCTTCATTGCCTTGTTGGAGGAGAAGTTGCTGACAAAAGCCGCAGCAGCCGCAATAAGCATCACAATATACTGCACAACGGTCTCTGCATCCGATGCCCAGAAGCTGTCGGGATCTACCTCTGTAAAGGTAAGATTGCACTGGAGCATATTGACCGCATACTTCTGGAACGGGAAAATCGCTGAGTAGTAAAGCACACAAAGGAACGCCACCAACCAGAAACCGCTGCTACGGAGAATCTGGCCGAGGTCGCTGATACGGAACGGATCATCCTTCTCTTCTTCGGCATGGGTCTGCGAGTCAAGTTTACTGTCCATGAAGAAATAGACGATAAACATGATGAGTGCGATCATCAGAAGCACGACGCCAAAGGCAACGGCATTGCTCACCTTCGGAGTGCCGCCCATATAAGCGAAGAGTGGCGAGAAGATCATACATGTAGCCACACCAAGACGGGCAAGAGCCATCTCCGAACCCATAGCCAACGCCATCTCACGACCCTTAAACCACTTAACGATACCACGGCTGACAGTGATGCCGGCCATCTCGACGCCGCAACCGAAGATCATGAAGCCGATAGCCGAAAATTTGGCCGAGGCAGGCATTCCCTCATAGAAAGGAGACACACCCAGCTCGTCAAAGATAGGAATGTAGTTGAGATGCTCGGTAAACCAGACATCGAGGGAGCTTCCGGCAAACATATCCGTTACGGCATACCAGTTGATGGAAGCACCTATCAGCATCACGACACCGGAAAGGAGCGCGGTAAAGCGCACCCCCATCTTGTCGAGTATGATACCGGCAAAAATCAGGAAGAATATAAAGACATTGAGAAATGTCTCGCTGCCCTGCATCGTACCAAAGGCAGTGTTGTCCCAACCAAGCTGGCTCTGCACCAGATTCTTGATAGGAGACATCACGTCCATGAAGATGTAGCTGCAGAACATAGCCATGGCCAGAAGGAGCAAAGCTGTCCATCTGGCCCAGGCCTTATCACTTAAAACGGTCTTGTTTTCAGCCATGACTTAAATTTCCTTATCGTGCTCAAGAAGAAGAGTCATCGACGGACGGTCGCATACTTCAGCTGGACCAAAGTACTGGATAGGACCGGGATACTGATAGAGCGTGTTGAGCATAAGGGTCTCGCGCATGGACGCAAACTTCATATAGGGCTTGCCTTTCAGGTCAACAAGAGCCTTCTGAATAACAGGCTTCATGTGGCCATGGCGCTTTTCCATATTCATCATCATGGTGATAGGTATACCGCCCGCAATCCAATTTTCGGGCTTATCGGTAAGGTTGCGTACCGAGCTCATATATCCTGTCACGCCGCTGTTAATGAGCATTGTAGCGTTGTAACCCAAAGCGTAGCAATAGTCTGCGTCAAAATTCGTCGGGTCAGCGCAACGGCCTTCATAACCGAAGAAGTGGTGCTGGGTGGCATATTTGCCATGATATTCACCGTCCTTCTTAAGCTCGGCAAGACGCTTGCCCACCATGTCGGCAAGAAGTTTCTCGGTGTCAATGAGCGATACCTGAACGTTGCCGTGGCTGTCGCGGTCGAGGCTGAGCTGGAGAGCGATGTTCTTGGGAAGCGAAAGGAACAGCTCGGCTTCTGCCGGCTCAAGATATTTTGCGATGGCAGTAAGCTTTTCCTCATCCTTAAGGGGATCCAACTCGGCGGCATGCTCGGCAAGGATGTCGTTGAGCTGAGCTATCAGAAGCTTCATTGAGGGGATGAACTCGATAAGGCCTTCAGGAACAAGGACAGTACCGAAATTCCAACCCATCTTGGCGCGTTCTACAATCATGTAGCATAGCTGGTTGACGATGTTGTCGAGAGTCATGCGCTTAGCCTGTACTTCCTCAGATATGAGGCAGTAGTTGGGCTGGCACTCAAGAGCGCACTCAAGGGCGATGTGGCTCGCCGAGCGACCCATGAGCTTTATGAAATGATAGTATTTCTTTGCGGAATTGCAGTCACGCTGGATATTTCCGATCACCTCTGAATATACCTTGCAAGCTGTGTCGAAACCGAATGAAGTTTCAATCCATTTGTTCTTTAGGTCGCCGTCAATGGTCTTTGGCACACCGATCACCTGCACATCCGCACCATTTGCTTTGTAATATTCCGCAAGTACGCATGCGTTGGTATTGGAGTCATCACCACCGATGATCACGAGGGCCTTGATATTGAGTTCCTTGAGGATCTTCAGGCCGGAATCAAACTGTTCGGGAGTCTCAAGTTTCGTACGTCCGGAACCGATGATGTCAAATCCGCCGGTGTTGCGGTAGTCCTTGAGGAAGCCTTCAGTGATCTCCATATACTGATGGTCGATAAAACCGGAAGGACCCATGAGGAAGCCATACAGACGGCATTCCTTATTGAGTTTCTTAAGTGCGTCGAATATACCGCTGACCACATTGTGTCCGCCGGGAGCCTGACCTCCGGAGAGGATGATTCCGACATTGAAGGGTTCTTCCACACGCTGAGCTTTTTCAGCCTGCTTGAACTCCACGATGGGAAGTCCGTATGTGTTTGGAAAAAGTTTCTTGATTTCTTCCTGATCGGCCACTGATTCTGTAGGAGCGCCGACTTCCAGTTTCACTGCACCCTGAAGTGCTTTGGGGAGTTTAGGCTGATACTCAGCGCGAACTCTCTGAAGGGGACTTTTTTTCATATTGGATATAACCTATTAATGTGTTATTCTGTATTCCTATGCCATTCGGATACAAGATTGTGCTACTCTATGGAAGCGACATACACTTAACATCCGCTTTTGAATGCAAAATTAATCATTTAATTCTACTAATCCAAAAAAAACGAAGGTTTCAGACTTAAATGACGGATTTTTATCAAAAAATCGTTTGTTTTCAAAATCTGAATACCGTAAAATTTTGACACAAGGAAAATATTAGTTATTTTTGCATTCAAATCATCCAATAGCCCCTATGATGGACCACAAGACATTTTTAGAGACTTTAAGCCAGAGGGTCAATGCCGGAAAGGAGGAAACCTCTGAAATGATCAGTGCCTTATGCCAGGTATTGACTGATGCTGCGTTGGAGGGAGACTCAGTCACATTTCCCGGGTTCGGCAGTTTTGAGCCCCGCAAACGCATAGAAAGGATAGCCGTCCAGCCTTCCACCGGCAAACGAATGTTGATTCCCCCAAAAATCACCATGACATTCCGTCCGTCAACATTGCTAAAACAGAAAGTCCGCCACCATGAATGATAAAATTACTTTTCCCCGGCTTGCAGCCATGCTCGCTGACAAATCCGGCAGGTCAAAGAGGTTTTCGGAAGATTTCCTACGGGAGTTTTTCTCAATCATTACCGAAAGGCTTGAGAACGGTGACGGCGTTAAAATAAAAGGACTCGGCACATTCAGGCTCTCGCGGGTTGAACCGCGCAAAAGCGTAGACGTGACCACCGGACAGCCGATGGAGATATCAGGTCATTCAAAAGTAGTCTTCCTACCGTCAAAAGAATTCGCTGAATCTGTAAATGCTCCTTTTGAAGCTTTTTCCGCTATAGAGATAAGCGATGACATCGACATAAGTCAACTTATCTCAAAAGACGAGATCGACCTTCAGACACCATCCGATGTCAGTCATCTCGACAGCAACATAGATTCAGATAGAAACATCCTTGAAGAAAACAGTCCGATATCAAATGAAACCCCGACAGAATCGTTGACAGCGGCACTTGCAGAGAACACTCAGGAATCTGATGATCCTGCGGACGAGACCCGGAATGAAACGCTTCAGGAACCGAATGACAACCATGGAGAAGTTTACGATACAACCTCGGAATTTGTCAATCCCACCGATGAAGAGACTTCTTCAGACAACCAGGAAGCCGAAACTGATGACTCGGAAGATGATCAGGAATTCATCCCGACTGCATCAAGAAAGAGGAGCTGGATAAAAATAGCCACTATATCACTTGGTGCGGCAATATTTGCGCTGGCCGCGACACTGACTATATGGTATGTATTTGCCACAGACAACGTCAACCGTATATTCCGCCTCCACCTTACAGCAGCTGAAACGACAATGCAGCTGACTGAAAACGATATGGCGGAAAGCATGACTGAATCACCGGAAAAAGCGAGCCTCATTAACAATGCCGAAGCAGCAGACACTACAGCAGACTCAGCTTTTATAAATGAAGACACCGAAGTGCCGACCGCACCATCGGATGAACTGGTATACGACACTATCGGCAAGACCCGCTATCTCACAACCATGGCGAAGGATCATTACGGAAACTTCAACCTTTGGCCTTATATTTATGAGGAAAACAAATCGAAACTGGGACATCCGGACAGGATACGCCCCGGCACTCCGGTCGTTATCCCGCAACTAAGTAAATATGGCGTAGACCCCGCAAACAAAGAAGACGTAGAGAAGGCCAAAAAGATGGGAGTTGATATATATGCCCGTTACGGTAAGAAAATCTGAGAAAAAAAATTTGAAAATATTTGCAGGATTAAAAAAAAAGCATTAACTTTGCATCGCAAAAGCAACGATACGGCTTAGGCCGATGCAAAATGGTTCCATGTCCGAGTGGTTAGGTACCGGTCTGCAAAACCGTTCACAGCGGTTCGAATCCGCTTGGAACCTCGAAAATCCTTCCGACTTTGTCGGGAGGATTTTTTTATCCGAAATTCAGGGCGCACAATGGCATATTTTACGTATATTATTTGCATATCTCAAAAAAAGAGTGTAAATTTGTGCCAGTAATAAAACACAAAACCACTAAACATAAAATTAATATATGGAACTACCCTTCGCCGAATCATGGAAGATAAAGATGGTCGAGCCCATCAGAAAAAGCACGCGTGAAGAGCGTGAGAAATGGCTTAAGGAAGCCGACTATAACGTTTTCATGCTCAAAAGCGATTATGTATACATAGATTGCCTTACTGACTCAGGAACAGGAGCCATGAGCGACCGCCAGTGGGCAGCGATGATGACCGGCGACGAGTCTTATGCCGGAGCCCGCAGCTTCTACGAACTGAAAGACACTATTAAAAGAATAACAGGTTTTGATTATGTTCTTCCGACCCATCAGGGACGAGCTGCGGAGAATGTGCTGTTCTCACACCTCGTGAAGGAAGGAGATTATGTGCCCGGAAACTCCCATTTTGACACAACTAAAGGACATATCGAATCACGCAAGGCTTTCGCGGTAGACTGCACAGTAGACGAAGCAAAGAACACACAGCTTGAAGTCCCGTTCAAGGGCAATGTTGATCTCAATAAACTGGAAGCGGAGCTCGAGCGCCATGCCGACCACATTCCTTTTATATTGGTAACGATAACAAACAACACTGCCGGAGGCCAGCCTGTGTCGATGGAAAACCTGCGCGGAGTAAGAAAGATCGCCGACAAGTATGGGAAACCGGTATTTTTCGACAGCGCACGTTTTGCAGAGAACGCCTATTTTATTAAGGTACGTGAACCTGAATTCAAAGATAAAACCATCAAGGAGATCAGCCGCGAGATGTTCTCTTACGCGGATGGAATGACAATGTCTTCGAAAAAAGACGGCCTTGTGAATATGGGCGGTTTCATTGCGACAAACAGCGAGGACATTTACGAAGGAGCAAAACGATTCCTGATTCCTTTCGAGGGATTCCTCACCTACGGAGGTATGAACGGACGCGACATGGCAGCTCTTGCTGTAGGACTTGATGAAAACACCGAGTTCGACATGCTTCAGACCCGAATTAAGCAGGTAGAATATCTCGCATCAAAACTTGATGAATATGGAATTCCCTATCAGAGACCTGTAGGAGGCCATGCCATCTTCATCGATGCAGATAAAGTGCTCGATCAAGTGCCTAAAGAAGAATTTCCCGGAGTCCGTCTGGGTATAGAACTTTATCTGGAGGCTGGTGTCAGAGGCTGCGAGATCGGATATATGCTTGCCGACCGCGATCCGATCACAAGAGAAAACAGATTTGACGGCAACGACTTCCTGCGTCTTTGCATCTGCAGAAGAACATACACTGACAACCATATGAACGTAATAGCCGCCGCCCTGAAGAATGTATACGACCGCCGTCATGAGATAAAGAGAGGCGTCAAAATCAAATGGGAAACGGAACTGATGCGCCATTTTACGGTAAAACTGGACCTTCTTGACTAAGAAAAAAAGACGGCAGAAGAAAAAAATGCATAAAAAAGTTGCGTAATTCAGCAAAAAGCAGTAACTTTGCAGTCGCTTGTGAAATTACCGTTCTGCCGGACAGTAGTAAAGCAGGCGAATAACAATCTCAATATCAATAAACCGGCAAGTTTTATGGCAACAAAAATCAGATTGCAGCGTCATGGCCGTAAAGGCTACGCTTATTATCCCATTGTAGTCGCCGATAGCAGGGCACCACGTGATGGTAAATTTATTGAAAGGATAGGTTCCTATAATCCGAACACTAATCCTGCTACAATAAGTTTAGACTTCGACCGTGCTTTGTATTGGGTAGAAGTAGGTGCTCTTCCTACCGACACAGTTCGTTCGATACTTTCAAAAGAAGGCGTAATGCTCATGAAGCATCTCCGTGGCGGCGTCAAGAAAGGCGCTTTCACAGAAGAGGAGGCTCAGAAGCGTTTCGATGCATGGAAGGCGGACCGCGCAAAAGTAGCCAACGCATTCCAGGCTAAGAAAGAGGCTAAGGCCGCTGAAGACGCAAAGGCTCGCTTTGAGGCTGAAGTAGCCCAGAATAAAGCCAAGGGCGAAGAAGTAGCGAAGAAGAAAGCAGAGAAGCTCGCTGCAGCAGAGGCCGCAGCTAAGGAAGCTCTGGAAAATGAAGCCGTAGCTTCTGAAGAGCAGGCAGCAGAGTAATCCCAGCGTAACGACCGATGTAAAGTCTGTTTAATTCTGATCTGAAAAAAAAATTGCATTTTTTTGCTGAAAAATTTGCACAGTTCAAAATTTCTTATTAACTTTGCATCGTCAAAATGAGAAAGACATCATGATGGCTCCGGCCATCATGATTACAGAAGGCCGATTAGTGTAGCGGTTAGCACGCCACCCTCTCACGGTGGAGACTCGGGTTCGAGTCCCGGATCGGCTACCAAGACCAATACTCGAAGAGTATTGGTCTTTTCTTTACATATTATCCCCTCTCCTATCATACTATCAACCATCATCCACATATATGGCTACCATACTTGAACGTCTTGAAGGACTGGACGCAAAATTCGAAGAAATATCAACTCTTATCACCGATCCGGCAGTGATTGCGGATCAGAAAAGATATGTAAGGCTGACAAAAGAATACCATGACCTCGAGAAGATACTGAAGGCAGCGGACACATACAGGACAACACTGTCAAATATCGAGGAAGCCAGGACAATGCTGTCAGAAGAATCTGACGAGGAACTAAGGTCAATGGCGAGAGAACAGCTTGAAGAAGCGCAAGCAAGCATACCGAAACTTGAAGAGGAAATAAAGATGCTTATGATTCCGCCGGATCCGGACGATTCCAAAAACTGCGTTGTCGAAATACGCGGAGGCACAGGTGGCGACGAGGCAGCACTCTTTGCCGGAGATCTTTTCCGAATGTATCAGAAATATGCCGAGCGTAAAGGCTGGACACTGGCTGTGAGCAGCACTTCGGAAGGTGCGGCCGGAGGATATAAGGAAATTGTATTCACGCTTACCGGAGATTCCGTCTATGGCACGATGAAGTATGAAAGCGGTGTCCATAGAGTGCAGAGAGTACCCGCCACCGAGACACAGGGACGTGTGCATACATCCGCCGCAACGGTAGCAGTTCTGCCGGAAGCGGAAGAGTTTGACGTCGAAATCCATGAAGGAGAAATAAAGTGGGATACATTCAGATCCGGAGGCGCAGGCGGACAGAACGTCAACAAGGTGGAATCCGGTGTCAGACTCCGCTACAACTGGAAAAATCCCAACACTGGAGTCGTCGAGGAAATACTGATTGAATGTACGGAAACGAGAGACCAGCCAAAAAATAAGGAACGGGCACTCTCCCGCCTTCGGACATTCATATACGATCGCGAACATCAGAAGTATCTTGACGACATCGCGTCAAAGAGGAAGACAATGGTAAGCACAGGCGACCGTTCTGCCAAGATACGGACCTACAACTTTCCACAAGGACGAATGACCGATCACCGAATCAACTATACGGTCTATAATCTCAGCTCGTTTATCGACGGAGACATACAGGAATGCATCGACAAGCTTATAGTAGCAGAAAACGCTGAAAAACTTAAATCCGCTGAGATATAACAAAAAAAGTCGCTAAAAGCGACTTTTTTTTTGTAGCGGGATCGAGAATTGAACTCGAGACCTCCGGGTTATGAATCCGACGCTCTAACCAACTGAGCTATCCCGCCATTATCAATGTTATTTTCAAACTCAGGATCTTTCCCTCATTTGCGAGTGCAAAGTTACAACATTTTTTTGAGACCACCAAATTTTTCAGCATTTTTTATGTAAAAAAATTAGGATTAAAATTGACATCAAGTTCTACATCCAATAAATCTTGCTTTTTTCATGCATTTTTTGTAATTTTGCAATTTTAGCAGAAATATTCAGACTATAATAAAAAGAACGCAGACATAATCAAACAATGATGAGAACCATACTTACATCTATTATCCTTCTGGCATCATCACTGCCAGTCTTTTGCCAATTACCAAAATGGCAGATCAAACCGACCAATGATACTATATTCGTTATGGAAGGCACTTCCGTAATCCGGTCTGATAAAAAAGGAAATATATCACTATGGAATATGGATGGAAAACTTTTATATTCCACCGACCAACGGCTCACAAAATTCTATGAAGGCATAGCTACCGTTATAAACAAGGGGAACTCGGAAATATCCGGTTTTGTCGATACTGCCGGAAATTTCATTTCACTGCCTCATATAAGCGCGACATATAACCATCCCCATTTCGAAAACGGCTATCTTGTCGCCAAACGCAAGGGAAAATACGCAATGTTTTCTAAAGACGGCAAGGAGCAGCCTCTTCCGGAACTCACGGCATTATATCCTTTCAGTAACGGATATGCCGTATACATCGCATATGAAAACCCGGAAAAAATGAAGAAGCCTTTCTACAACTATATTAAGTCAGACGGATCTCCGCTTGAAAGCTTCATCCTGCGGGAAAAAGACAAGGAAAAGACCTTAGAACCCAAAAACGTCATGTTCCTGTCGGCCGTAGATAATGACGGGAAGGCTATAGCTATAGTGAAAAACAAGCTATACCGTTTTGATGCCTCAGATACATCGCTCACTCCAATCCTTATGGGAGAAGAATCAGAGAAAAAAAGACACCTCTCTCTCATATCAGACAAAGAAAGGGATTTCGCAGAGACAGGCGACAGCAAATTCGTATTTTCCACCAAATACGGCAAAGACCAGACAGAAGATTTCGAGTTTGACAATCAACTGAGACTTCTCTCCGACGGAAAGACAAAAAATTTCGACAAACAAAAGGCCGACGGTTCGAATACGGATTTCCCAACAACCGTTGAATCTTACAGTGACGGTCAGCTATTTGGACTTATAAACGATGGAAAAGACTCCATTCCGTGTCAATTCGAAAGCATCGGAGTCAGATATGGAACCAAAGCTTTTGTAAAGAGCAAAGGGAAATGGGGTGTACTGGAATTCGTGCCTGACATAAGATTCGACATTCGTCTCAACAATGGAGAGGATATTGCCTTTACTCATAAAGATTTTCCAACACAGATGCGTATCGATTTTCCAAAATCCATACTATCGAGAAATGTCAGACTGGCTTCGACTGATGTCGCTGGCTGCGCCATCGATCCGGATTCAGGAGATCATAAGGACACAAGAGATGGAAACTACGTAATCTATGACTGTGTCCTTTCCGTACCCTCTGATCTGACCGACAGCATCTCCACCATGACATTCGGTCCTGTTGAACTGGTATGCGATAATATCAAGCTTCATCCAATGGAAATCAAAGCAAAAGGAAGATATGTAAAACCATACTCCATTGAATTTGCAAGTAAGGACCTATCTGTCAACAAAAACAGTACAGAATTCAACATTATTGTCTACCCCGAGGCGGAGAATGAAGAGCAGGAATACCCTTACGGAGCCAGTCTGGAATCAGATGTTCTCGAGACTTCCTGTGAGAAACTCTCTGACAAGAACTATAAATGCAAGATTGAATATATAGAAGAAGGCACCTACGATATGGAATTCATAGTGACAGAAGCCGGATGTCCTCCATGCGTGTTCCCGCTGGAAATCACATGCACTAAAAAGGGAAAAGCTTCCGTCAGGCTGAAGGTGGCCGACGAAGAGGTGCAAAACGACTCAATCATCAGCACAGGAACGGCTGGAAAAGCGGAGACAGCCAACATAGCAAAAAAAAGAGTAAACACATCTTCCCCTAACTTAAAGAGACCGATTCCTGTCAAGTTTGAAGACGGATACTTCGCAGGAGAGGTAATAGTGCAGGAACCGGCAGTCTTTTCCGGGCCGGGCACCAACTTTCCGGCTCCTACCTATAACATTGATAAAACAGACACTAAAGACATCCCCGCACCTTATAAAGGCCAGATCATAAAGATCAGGGAAGACGGCGATTGGTATCTGAGATATCCAAGCATCCCCGCCGCCCAGAATCCTGAGCCGGAATACATTTCAAAAAACAGTGTTCAGCCGTTCAAATCAAAACCTTTCGCCCTCAAGCGGATGTCAAATCCAAGCATCTACGTCTCGACTCATGAGATCTATGATGAAGCCAACAATAAACAGCAATATGTCGATCAGGTGGTGGTTTATCCGGGTGGATTATGCGTGGAATACAGTGAAGGCAAGCTCGGAGCATTGATTAAATTCGGAAAAATAGTAGAAGGAAGCCCTGCAATAGAATGGAGATACAGGATTCAGGCCCGCGACGGAGGAGAAGCAGCGGAAGGAAGCAAGTCAAATGTTGCCATCGACAACTCAAAAAGCATGCACCGTCTGCGTCTGACAGTGTCTCCTGAAGATAAAAAGACCTATAAGGGTGCTGACCGGGAGATTGATTACCTTGACCTTGCCTCCATAAGTGCCGATGAATGGACTGACGTGCTGAAGGATTATCTTCTGACAGCCGACATGCAATACGACAAGCATGAAGTGCAGCCATTTGAATGCGATATCCTCACTCAAGAGATGTTGGAAAAGAACTATACAAAAGTAACTGAATGATACATCACATTCCTGTAAAAGTCATTGCCATAGGCTTTCTGGCAGCCGCAATATCCCTTTTTCCTTCGTGCAGTACGGGAATTGAAAGCACCAAGAAGATACGGATGACTAAGGAAGACATCAAGCTTATGAGCAAAAGCCCTGAACAGGAGTTTTCAGAAAGCATTCAGGGTATTCCTCTTTCTGCATGGGAGAAAGGGAAACGCTTTATGGCCTTGAGCGACCGAACCCTATATATCTTCGAGCCGTCAGGACTCAATGCCACTCATGACAATGAAAGCCTTAAGGGCAAGACACTCACATTTATAGGACTTGACAGTCATATTAATCCTGACCTGAGGGAAGAATGCGTGATCCTTTTCTCCGATGGCAAAAGAACACTTCGATACAGGACCGGAAAATCTACGGAAGAGGCTATCAGGGGAATAGACAGCAGTAAGATTCCTCTTATATCAGATCTGGCGTTAATCGAGCAATGGAAGGAGAAAATCTGCGGAAAGACATTCTGGACAAGAAGTAATCTTTGGTATGATGCCAATGGTGACAGGCTGCCGGGGTTGAAATATGCAAAAATAAAAGTCGAGGAAGTGATGCCGGCTACAGGTGACTTTCCTATCAACGTCGCCATATCAGGCCCTGACGGAAAGATCGGATACCTTCATATGAACTACACATCAGACACCCATGACAGCAGAAACTTCGCTGCTATATTCTTTCTGAATGATCCTAAGAATAAATATCCACACGTCACAGATGAAAACTGGAGCTTGATACAACAAGGGAAAGTTGGTAACGGCATGACAAAAGAGGAATGCAAGCTATCCATAGGAAATCCTGACGAAGTACGTTCGGGACACAATCGCTCCCAGACCATGGACATATGGCAATACAGCGACGGCACATACCTCATGTTTACAGATGGACTCCTAACTAATTTCAGACAATGACAATCGAATACGACAAAGATCTGACAGACCTTACCACCTTCAGGGTTCCGGCCAAGGCTGCAATATATGCGGAATATGAAAGCGAGAAAGACCTTCTCGCCCTCAGCCGGACACAGGAATTCATGGAGAACGAGTTACTGCATATCGGCAGTGGCTCCAACCTTCTTTTCATCAATAATTTTAAAGGCCTCGTACTGCATTCTGCAATAAAGGGCATAACGAAATACTGCAAGGATGAGGAAACAGTCTTCATCATCGCAGGGGCCGGGGAAAAGTGGACCGACCTTGTAGACTACTGCCTGTCCAATAACATAGCCGGACTTGAGAACATGGCGGGTATTCCGGGAGAGGTAGGAGCGTCAGCCGTACAGAATGTTGGCGCCTACGGAGCAGAAGCAGGAGATTTTATCCATTCGGTGAAATGCTTTGATGTGGAGTCGCGCAAGACCATAATACTTCAGAAGGAACAATGCTCCTTCGGCTACCGTGACTCGATATTCAAGCATGAGGCCAAAGGTAAACTCATAGTCCTGAATGTGAGCTACCGTCTGCGTAAAGGAAATGACGCACGTAATCTATCGTATCGTCCGCTCCAGACATTCGCGGAGTCTTTAGGAAGGACGCCGACAATACGGGAACTGGCTGAAGAAGTGAAACGTCTTCGGGCAATCAAGCTGCCCGATCCTGAAAAAGTAGGAAGCGCAGGGTCATTTTTCAGGAATCCCGAGCCCTCTGCCTATTTCTTTCAGGAGGAGATCAAACCTCGAGGGTCTGACATATCGGAACATCCATCGAAGAAGGAAGGAAGGGTAAAACTTCATGCTGCGTGGCTGATCGATCATGCAGGATTGAAAGGAGCCAGGATAGGAGGTGCTGAGGTGTGGCCAAATCAACCGCTTGTAATAGCAAACACCGGAAAGGCCACAGGCAAGGAGGTGGCTGAGCTCGCCGCCCACGTAGTAGAAACCGTAAAGCTGAAGTACGGAATTGAACTTGAACCGGAAGTCAATTATATCGACTCTGCGATAAAGGTAACCGTACTGGGTACCGGAACATCCAAAGGAATACCGGAAATAGGATGCACCTGCCACACATGCATCTCTACGGATCCCCGAGACAAGAGACTGAGGGCATCAGTACTGCTTGAGACTCACGGCATGCGCATACTGATAGACGCATCACCCGACCTGCGCCAACAGGCGCTGCGAATCGGACTCAGCAGACTCGACGCCATACTTCTCACCCACCAGCATTACGACCATGTTGGAGGCATCGACGATGTAAGGCCTTTCTGCGCCGAACACGATCTCCCGATATACGCCAACAAGCAGACAGCCAATGATCTTCGCGTACGGGTGGACTATTGTTTCCGGAAACATCCTTATCCGGGCGTTCCAAAGCTGGATCTGCACGAAGTGGAAAACCGTCCGTTTAAGATCAACGGACTCAAGATCATTCCAATAGAAATCATGCACGGAAACCTTCCGATATACGGATACAGAATCGGAGACTTCGCATATGTGACCGACGCCAAGACTATAGCAGAAAGCGAGAAGGAGAAACTTAAGGGACTTGAGGTGCTTATACTGAACTGTCTGCGTGTGAAGCAGCCGCATTTCGCACATCTCATACTTCCGGAGGCTCTCGCACTTATTGAGGAACTGAAACCGAAACGATGCTATCTTACCCATGCATGCCATAACCTTGGCAGACATGAGGAAATTTCAGGCCTGCTTCCTCCCGGCGTGGAATATGCCTATGACGGAGAAATTATTAAAATAGAATAATATTATATAAACCCATACATCATGAACAACGGAAATTTTTCACTCAAGGCCAGGCTTGCCGTAATGAGCTTTCTGGAGTTTGCCGTCTGGGGCGCATACCTGACGTCGCTCGGCAATTATCTTGGCCGCGTAGGATTAGCGGCTGACATAAAATGGTTTTACGCAGTACAGGGCATTGTGTCAATATTCATGCCGGCAATTATAGGCATCATCGCCGACAGATGGATTCATGCACAGCGCATGCTCAGTCTCTGCCATCTGATAGCAGGAGTATTCATGGCTGCTGCCGGCATATATGGAATGATGGCCGGTGACTCCGTGCAGTTTCACACAATATTCTGGTTCTATACAATATCTGTAGCTTTCTTTATGCCCACGATAGGACTGAGCAATTCGGTCGCCTACTCGGCTTTGACAAAAGCCGGACTCGACACGGTCAAGGAATTTCCGCCGATCCGTGTATTCGGGACAGTAGGTTTCATCTGCGCTATGCTTTTCGTCAACTTCACACAGTATCAGACCAACTACTGCCAGCTTATCACATCGGGCATATTGAGCGGAGTACTATGCCTATATGCCCTTACTCTTCCGGACTGCCCCACAAACAAAGCAGCTACCGGCTCGATCGCCGACGTACTCGGACTAAAGGCCTTCTCCCTTTTCAAACAGAAGAAAATGGCTGTATTCTTCATCTTTTCCATGCTTCTGGGTGTTAGCCTTCAGATCACCAACGGATATGGCAATATATTCATCACGTCATTTAAAGACGTAGCGGAATTCGCCGATACATGGGGAGCGCAGAATGCCAATGCGCTGATCTCCCTGTCACAAATGTCGGAAACATTCTGCATTCTGCTTATTCCATTCTTCCTCAAGAGAATTGGAATAAAAGGCATGATGCTCATGTCAATGTTCGCATGGGTAGGACGGTTCGGTTTTTTCGGTATAGGCAATCCGGGTGACCTTGTATGGCTTTTCATCCTTTCCATGATTGTATATGGCATCGCTTTTGACTTTTTTAATGTTTCAGGATCGCTATACGTGGACCAGGAAACTGATCCATCCATCAGAAGTTCGGCTCAGGGTCTTTTCATGATCATGACCAATGGTCTTGGCGCGACTATAGGAACGCTTAGCGCAGGAGCCATTCTTGAGAACTTTGTTTTCAGCAAACCGGCGGGAATGTCTCAGATTGACGGTTGGCATACAAGCTGGCTTATATTCGCTGCGTATGCATTCGTGGTGGGAGTTCTCTTTGCTGTCATTTTCAAGGAAAACAAGAAAGAACAGATTTCTAAAAGCGCGGCAGCAGACAAGACTGGACTCGCCGCCGGATCAATAATCGACGACAAAGACCAGATCTGATTATGATTCAGTTTTTTTCACCGGATTTAGAATCGACAGGTGTTCTTCCCGAGTCAGAGTCAGGACATTGCTGCCGGGTGCTCAGAATGAAGGAAGGAGACCATATCTTTGTCACTGACGGCCAGGGACATCGTTTTGAGTGCGCCATTCTTGACG
This sequence comes from Muribaculaceae bacterium, assembly GCA_029070945.1. Lineage (GTDB taxonomy): Bacteria > Bacteroidota > Bacteroidia > Bacteroidales > Muribaculaceae > Lepagella. The sequence goes on along the minus strand of JAIEBK010000160.1, from coordinate 32,017 downwards.
CTCATCCAAAGCATACAGCCATTGAAATCCTTACCAGGGAAGACCTTTCTCCCTGGTGGGGTTTCAATCTGGAACTCTGTGTGGCACCGCCGAAAAATTCCGACAGAATGGAATGGCTTGTGGAGAAGGCGGTAGAAATCGGGGTCAACAGAATAACACTGATGAAATGCGCACACAGCGAACGGAAGACATTACGTACAGACAGGCTCGAAAAAATCGCTATATCCGCAATGAACCAGTCACTTAAGACTAATAAGACAATAATTGAAGGCCCCATATCCTTCAAGGATATAATCAGCGACGGATATTCAGGCTTCAGATGTCTCGGTTATTGCGATGACTCATATCCTCTGCGCAATTTCGCTCAGGAATACATGGGCGGAGATGTAAGGATACTCATCGGACCGGAAGGTGACTTCTCACCTGAAGAAGTAGCCACAGCCGCAGAATGCGGATACCTCCCCGTAACATTCGGAGGCAGCCGCCTCCGATTGGAGACGGCTGCCCTCTACGCGGCTATAGCCGCTCACGTGGTCGGAGACTGCTCCGACCTCAGGAATTCTTGATTATCATAGGAGTCGGGAGTCCGAAAACACTTTCGCCCGTAGGAAGCTGGCGGCTCATCACGCCCTCAAGCACTGTAGCGCGGCTTGACTCGTTCTCATAAACAAAGAGTCCGAACTTGGTAAGCATAACAGCGACGTGTTCGAAGACAGCTGACTGGATGCCTTCATATGGGATCCACTTTGAGGTGCTGGTGAAGCAATACACCTGGAAAGGAATACCATTTGCCGTCTGCTGAAGAGTGTTGACAAAGAGATCGTCTTCCTGAGAGATATTCGGATTTGCCTGAAGCCACATTTTAATATATGCGCGGAACATTCCGAGGTTCGTATCGATCGTACCGTCGGCAAGCCCTTCCGGATTCATCACGCAATACTCCTTTCCGGCTGCCTTCTGAGCCTGTTTTTTGGCAATCCAGTCTTTCATCAGAGGAATTTCCGATATTTTCTCAATCATCTCGGGAGTTGTCTCAACGACACTTTCGCTGTCTATGAGATAAGTACGGGCTATGCGGCGTGTATTGCTTTCCTGCATAGGACGATAGGTGGTGAAGGTGCCGCTTATAAGATTATATGGTGGCACAGACGAAACGGTCTTGTCCCAGTTCTGTATTTTCACCTCGGTCAATGTCACTTCCAGAACTGTTCCGTTAGCATTTGTACCCTCCACGGCAATCCAGTCTCCTTCATGGACTGAATCGTTTTCCGAAAGCTGCACACCGGCAACCAGACCGAGAATCGAATCCTTGAAAACCAACATAAGGACGGATGCGAAAACACCGATACCTGCAAGAAGAGCTCCCGGAGACTTATCGACAATGATCGATACCGCTACTATGGCGAAAAGAATCCAGATTACACCGCATATAAGCTGTACAAGTCCGGTGAGAGGGAGTCGCTTGGTATTTTCCCGCTCGTCGAGATGTTTCCATACCACTCTGACCACAATGGTAAGACAACGGGCGACGATAAACGACAGATAGATCCATGTGATTCTTGAGAGCCAGTTGCTGAGCAGAGAATGCTCCTGCATGGTGAACTGAATGAAAATAAGGAAGAAAATGGCAGGAATGATTCGTGATATCTTGTGAAAGAATTTAGCTTTCGTAAGATCTTCATATATACTTCCCTTCCAACGCTTACCGATCTGCTCAACGATAAACAGGACTATGATCTGTGTTACCCACCCTATACCCCATGAGATCGCAAAGACCAGAATAGAGTAGATCCAAAGCTCAAGAGTAGGATGATGTGAAAGACCAAATAAATTGAAAATCCAGTCAACCATATACATAATAAGCCGTGCAACGGCATATGTACCCTCTTCTGTCCCCAGCATGCTGACTTTCGGAAGAGTCTCCGTCACTTCCGACGGAATCGCACAAAGGAATGATGTAATATTCATAATGGAATCTTTTGAGTGTTTGAGAAATGCTATATGAGTCAAACAACCAACAATGCAAACAGTTCAACCGCATATATAAGTCAACCCAAACATTATATTCCAACTTCAATTCCGGTCATTGCACACGCCTATGCCGTTTGTGCAGTATTACAAAAATGATACAACAATATTTCATAAATACAAATCTCCTAATTACCAATTACTTATAATTAGTTTAAAAAAATTTAACAAAATATTAAATTATTTTTTACGTCATAATTAGGATTTTGTGTAATATTTTTGTAATTTTGAGCATCGAAAAATAAAAGACATAAATAATCTTCAACATAATGGAACAGACACTCGTCATTCTCAAACCCTCTGCAGTAGAACGCGGACTGATAGGAGAAGTCATAACAAGGATTCAGAATAAGGGCCTCATCATCACAGGCATGAAGATGATGCAGCTTGACGAGACGATCCTCCGTGAACATTACGCTCATCTCGTAGACCGTCCCTTCTTTCCTTCTATCGTTGAATCCATGACTGCTTCCCCGGTAATCTGCATGGTATTGAAAGGAGTGGATGTTGTGTCGGTTTTCCGCAAGATGACAGGATCGACCAACGGACGTAATGCCGAACCGGGCACACTTCGCGGAGACTTCTGTATGAGCGGACAGGCTAATATCGTTCACGCCTCAGACAGCGTCGAGAATGCGAAGATCGAGATAGCCCGTTTCTTTAAGCCGGAGGAAGTGTTCGACTACACACCTTCCAACGTAGCTTTCCTTTATGGTGAAGATGAAATCTGATAGAAATAGAAATGAAGATTAAGAAAATCAATACTATCCTTTGTTGCGCTCTTCTTTCAGTAGTGCCGTTCGCCTCTACAGCACAGAAGAAAGGTGCATCGCACGCAGCAGCACACAAGCAGCTTCTCGCAAATGCAGCCTCTTCAAAGGATAAGATCAAACTTATTGAACAGAATACCTTTATAGACCTGCTTGACAATGATCTTGAGCCGGAGCTTGACATCTATACGGAAGGATGGAACTCGAAAAGCGTGAATCCTTTCAACGAAAAGGATGTGCCGGAATCACAGGTCATTGATGTGACAGGCTACAGAATGCCTCACAATGGCCCGCTTACATCCCCATACGGCTACCGTCAGCGTTTCCGCCGCATGCACAAGGGTGTGGATATCGGTATCAAGATGAACGACACTATTTATGCGGCTTTTGACGGCAAGGTAAGACTTACTGCTTATGAAGGAAGAGGCTACGGAAATTATGTAATCGTACGTCATCCCAATGGGCTTGAGACTGTATACGGGCACCTTAACAAACATCTTGTAAAGCCGGATCAGGTGGTACGCGCAGGTGATCCGATCGGTCTCGGCGGAAGCACAGGCAGAAGTACAGGACCTCACCTCCATTTCGAAACCCGCTTCATGGGTTACGCCATCAATCCATCAGCTATCTTTGACTTCGCGAATCACACTACCCATACAGACCAATATACATTCTCCAAGACTACTTATACCAAGGCAAGGAACTTCGCTCCCAGCAAATCGAAAAGAGAATTGGCAGCTGATGATGTGAATACATATAAGTCAGGCAATAGCCACATAGCCTCCTATACCGTAAAGAAAGGAGATACAATCAATAAGATTGCGAGAGCTCACGGTATGTCGGCGACATCATTGAGAAAACTCAATGGTCTTGAGAATACAGACGCCATAAAGATCGGACAGGAACTCAAATTGAGATAATGCCGGCATGTATTGAACATTGAAACAAACAAAATAAAGATTCGGGACTTACCTCTTGTAAGAAGGAAGTCCCGAATCTTTATTTTTGCATATTTAGTGTCATTATGTTACAAATATTTCATTCCTGTTAAATATCATTTACATAGCAAACCGTAAGACTTTCCAAGACGTTTTATGTGCAAAGACTGAAACCTTAACATAAAACAATTTGACTATGAAAACATTATCCGTTATCTCCTACGCAATAGGCTGTATCCTCCTCATGATCTCATGCTTCACTGTAAGTATCTCACTGACATGGTGGCTCGGAGGAATTGCAGTAGCCTTCCTGATCGGAGGCTGTATATTCCAGTTCAATGTCGTGAAGGAAACTCACCACAACAGATATTATTGAATCTTAAGTTCAGCCCGATGCAAAGTATCGGGCTTTCCTATGTCTATAATATCAAGATCCTTCTGGACATATCCGCCTATTTTGAGCTCCGGAATATCGGAAAGGAAAAAATCCATGATCGGAAAGGCCCCGCTAAAACCATAACTTCTCATTATATCAAAAACATCCACACTCAGTACGTAAATACCGCTGAATGCATACATTTCGTCATCGGCCGTCATTGAAAGCGATGATGGTCGTTTTTCTCTACTCTTGAGATTCAGCCACCCTTTAAGCCTCATACCCGGATTAAAGACAAGTTTCCTGTCAGAAGTCCTTTCCGACACAAGAAGAGTCACATGACGCCCTGATCTCATATGATCCTCCATAATCGCTTTCAGATCGGCATTGGAAAGGATATCCACATTATGCACAAGAAAAGGACTCGGATCACTTCTAAGAAATTCTTCGGCATGCAGAATCCCGCCCCCGGTATCAAGCAGAGTCTCCGTCTCATATGATATTCTTACCTTTTCGGAAAGAGTTCTGTCTTTCCTGATAAAGCTGACTATCTGATCTGCAAAATGATGGACATTGACGGTCACTTCATCAAAGCCCTGCTCTATAAGTCTATCTGAGACTCTCTTAAGCATCGGCACACCGGCCACCGGCACCAGTGCCTTAGGATGACTGTCTGTCCATGGCTTAAGTCGGGTGCCGAGACCGGCACAAAGTATCATTGTCTTCATTATGTCATTTTAATCAATCTGTTTTCTTAAGGTATTTTATTTCTAAGCCTCAGGATGTTCCCGGTGAATGAGACGGACATTGACTTCCGGAAAGATTTCTCTGATATGATCGGCGGTTCGTTCAGCACTGTAGACAGATCTATGCTGTCCGCCGGTACATCCGAAGCCAATCTGAAGACGGGTGAAACCTCTTGTCAAATAGCGCTCGACAGCGGCATCAGTCATTGTCCAGGCAGCCTTCAGAAATGCGCGTACTTCCCCTCTTTCCTCAAGAAATTTGATCACCGGCCGGTCTCGTCCCGTCAAAGACCTGTAGCAGGCATATCGTCCGGGATTATGCAGAGCCCGGCAGTCAAACATAAATCCGCCTCCGTTTCCACTCAAATCTTCAGGATAACCTTTCTTGTAGGAAAATGAAAAAATTTCAACCGTTAGTTTTTTCGAGTCAGCAGGCATATCAAAAGGCTCTGTCCCAGTCAATGCCAACGCGCATCTTTTCAACTCAGGATAACGATCAAGGACGCCGCATGACACAAGGTCACGAAGATTCGCGAGGGCACCAGGTATAGACATCAGGAAATGTGCCTTTCTCTGTACTAATCCTCTAAACCCGTAGGCCCCTAACACCTGCAGCGTCCGGAAAAGAACGGTATCGTCAAGCCTTGAGAGCATCGACTGCTTTTTTCCGTCATTCCCGTTACAAAAGGAATCACAATAGAAATCAAGCATTTCATTTCTGGTTTTTGAGTCAAACCCTGCCCGGGCCTGCCAAAGCATCGACACCGCATCATAAAGCACAGGGCCACGGCGTCCTCCCTGAAAGTCAATGAAGACAGGGCCGCGTTCGGTGATCATCACATTGCGGCTTTGGCAATCCCGCATCATAAAGCCCCACTCTTCATCCGGGATTGAAGTCAATCGCTCTGAAATCAGCTGAAAATCATCTTCCAGACGCTCCTCATCAAAGACTATTTCCTGTGGCTTCATATATTCATACTTGAAATAATTCAGGTCCCAGAGCACCTGACGCCTGCTGAACGCCCCTGAAAGACACGCATCCTTCCACATATCTTCCGGAGTTTTCTGAAGTTCGACAAGCCTGATAAGCGTATCCTTTAAATATTCCTTTGCTTCAGGACCGGAAAGAACGGAAAACAGAGAAGTGTCACCCAGATCTTCCTGAAGATAAAGCCGGCAATCAGAAGAGACAGACAATATCGCGGGCACTGATCTTCCGGCACGGATAAAATTTCGTGCAAGTTCAATGAAACACAGACCTTCGGCAGGATCAGGAACAAATGTGCCTATAAAGGATTCATCCCCGGCACGCAGCCGATAATAGCGTCTGTTCGAGCCGGACTGAGCCAAGGATTGAATTGTGATTTCCCGGTTCCCGGTCAACGACAACACCATTTTCCTCAACCCATCTAAAATATCTTTCTCATCCATAATTCAAGGATAAAATATAAGTAGCTGTTCAAATTAAAACGATATAATAATAAATTCACTGAAAGTAGATGATCTCGTATATCCTCCACTTGCCGATTCCGGCCGCTTCGGCTTTGTCGCTCGGTCTCGATGCCCGCATCGCTCCCTCACTCCGCACCCAAATCGACTCAGAATCGCCGGCGCAGAGAATATACGTTTAATTTGATCAGCTACTTATCAAAAAAGGCATTCAGTATTTTAATAAAATCAAATACTCCTTAAAAGTGAATACAAAATTAATCAAAAATACATATTTTTCATAAAAACATTTGGATTAGTTGTGAGAATTTCTTAATTTTGTGTGAAAATCCGATTCATGCTGACGAGCTAAGAGCCCCGGAAACGCCTGAACCGGAGAATATCGAATGGAAACAATATATTAACCCGTAGTTTAGATATGGCAACAATCGACAATTACAATTTCGCCGGAAAGAAGGCGATTGTGCGAGTAGACTTCAACGTGCCTCTCAATGAAGACGGCACTATCAGCGACGACACCCGTATCCGCGGTGCGCTCCCGACTCTCAAGAAGATTCTTGCTGACGGAGGTTCGCTGATTCTCATGAGCCACATGGGCAAGCCCAAAGGCAAAGTCAATGAAAAGCTCAGCCTTGCTCAGATCCGTGAAGCAGTAGCTAAAGCATTAGGTGCCGACGTAAAGTTCGCTCCTGACTGTGCGAAAGCTCAGGAAGCAGCAAAAGAACTGAAACCCGGAGAAGTACTTCTTCTTGAAAATCTCCGTTTCTATCCTGAAGAGGAGGGCAAGCCTGTAGGCATCGACAAGAACGATCCTGCTTACGAAGACGCCAAGAAGGAAATGAAGAAAAGCCAGAAGGAATTTGCAAAGACTCTTGCAAGCTATGCAGACGTATATGTAAACGATGCCTTCGGTACAGCTCACCGCAAGCACGCTTCCACTGCAGTCATAGCAGACTATTTCGATGCCAACGACAAGATGCTCGGCTACCTCATGGAGAAAGAGGTGCAGGCAGTAGACAATATCCTTAAGGACATCAAGCGTCCGTTTACCGCCATAATGGGAGGATCTAAGGTTTCCACCAAGATCGGAATCATCGAGAACCTTATGGATAAGGTTGACAACCTTATTCTTTGCGGCGGTATGACATATACATTCGCAAAGGCACAGGGTGGCAATGTAGGCAACTCCATCTGTGAGAACGACAAGCTTGATCTGGCTCTCGACATAATGAAGAAAGCCAAGGAAAAGGGAGTCAATCTTGTGCTCGGTACAGACTGCGTTGCAGCTGACGCCTTCAGCAATGACGCCAACACCCAGATTTGCTCTGTGATGAATATACCTGAAGGCTGGGAAGGTCTCGACGCAGGTCCGGACAGCATCGCAGCTTTCCGTGCAGCCATCCTTCCTGCCAAGACAATCCTCTGGAACGGTCCTGCAGGTGTATTTGAGATCGAGAAATTCACTACAGGTAGCCGCGCTATAGCTGACGCAATCGTTGAGGCGACCGACAACGGAGCATTCTCTCTTGTTGGCGGTGGTGATTCAGTAGCATGCGTCAACAAGTTCGGACTTGCTGATTCCGTAAGCTACGTTTCCACCGGCGGCGGTGCTCTCCTCGAGGCCATCGAAGGAAAGACCCTTCCAGGCATCGCAGCAATCAAAGGCTAACATATATAAACCGGAGTGGCTTTATGCCACTCCGGACTTAAATACTTATATCGATCTACCTTAAATATCATAAACCTGATAAACTCCCCGTATTGACCGGATTTTTTCTTGCACACATAAGATTACGATTCATAGGCAATTAACTTGGGATTTTACCATAATACATTATCGACATAAAAAAAATCATATAATTTTTTTTCGATTTAGATTTGTTTTTTTTGATATTTTTGGTAATTTTGCATTGTTAAGTCATTTCATTGCTTAATAAGTAGGAAAGAAAACTATCAACTAACATCTTTAATTAATAACAACACAAACTAATTACATCTATGGCATCTAACGATCCCAAGACTCAGTCAGCAGCAACTACAACTGCGGCTAAGATCAAGAAAGAAGAGAAAATCTCTCAGATCCGCGGCATCAAGAACGCGTTCTTCGTAATCATCGCCTGCGCCGTGTGCGGTGTGTGCATCTTCCTGTTCCTCATGGGTAACCCCGCGAACTTCGAAGGTGGCGATCCGGCCAACGGACATCCCCTCAACCTCGCAGGTACAGTCTACAAGGGCGGTTTCATCGTGCCTATCCTTATGACTCTTCTTCTCACAGTTATCACTCTTTCCATCGAGCGCTGGATCGCTCTTTCATCAGCAAGTGGCAAGGGCAACACTTCCAAGTTTGTTGCTGCCATCAAGGCTGACCTCGCTGCAAACAACATTGACGCAGCAATGAAGCGTTGCAAAGACCAGAAGGGTTCTGTAGCATCTGTAGTCTACAACACTCTCGTGAAGTACAAAGAGATGGATGCCAACACCGTTCTCAGCAAGGAGCAGAAGCTTACTACTCTCCGCAACGAGGTAGAAGAGGCAACCGCACTTGAAATGCCTTCACTCAGCCAGAACCTCCCCATCCTCGCAACTCTCACCACACTCGGTACTCTCGTCGGTCTTCTCGGTACTGTAATGGGTATGATCAAGTCATTCCAGGCTCTTGCAAACTCCGGTTCTCCTGACTCAACTGAGCTGTCAACCGGTATTTCTGAGGCACTTGTGAACACCGCGTTCGGTATCGCAACCGGTGCATTCGCAGTTATCTCCTACAACTTCTTCACCAACAAGATCGACAACCTTTCCTACGCTATTGACGAAATCGGTTTCTCTATCGTAGCTACATTTGCCGCTACCCACTAATCCGCCGGATTAAAGGTAAGAAGAAACAATAACAACGAAATAAGTTAATAGCTAATATGGGAAGAGTAAAAATAGCAAAGAAAAGTACATTCATCGACATGACGGCGATGAGTGACGTGACGGTGCTGCTGCTTACCTTCTTCATGTTGACTTCAACCTTCCTTGCAAAGGAACCTACTCAGGTTATCACTCCTGCTTCCGTATCGGAAGAAAAGGTGCAGGAGACCAACTTCGTTCAGGTTCTTGTAAGTCCTGATGCAAAAAGAGACGCACAGGGCCGTGTGACGGAAGGTAAAGTATGGCTCACAATGAACAACGACACTTCGAACAAATGGTCGAATGAAAAAATGAAAATGGCGTTGCTCGATAAAGTGGCCGAAATCTACAATGAGTCGCATAAGAATAAACTGAGCTTCACACCCCTGCAGAAGCAGGCGTTCAGCAAGCTCGGCGCCTTTGGAGTTCCTCTCGCACAGATGGGTGAATTCCTTGACCTGGCAACGCAGCCTGAAGGCACTACAAAAATGGACAAATGGCTTCAGGGTCAGGACGACAATCCGAAGCATGTCACCGGTATTCCGGTGGTATGGAATCAGAATGACGCCCAGCCCGATGAGTTCCAGATCTGGATGAAGGCCCTTCGCCAGAGCGACAACGAAAATCTCGTTGGCGCCATCAAGGACGGCTCCGGCGTCGCACTGAAGGCAGACCAGAACACAGCGTTTGACATCGTACACATGGTGATGGACAACCTCCAGACCATAAAGATGAATAAATTCACTCTACTTACATCTCTAAAAGCAGGAGGAGAATAAAATGGCAGAAGTTCAGCAAAAAGAATCTGGCGGCAAGAAAAAAGGCGCCCAGAAGAAAATGACAATTAGGGTAGACTTTACCCCGATGGTCGACATGAACATGTTGCTTATTACATTCTTCATGCTGTGTACGACCATGATCAAGTCTCAGACCCTCAACATCGCGCTCCCTTCTAACGAAAAGGTTCAGAACGAGGAGAACATGAGCCAGGCCTCTGCAGACGATGCGATCACCATCATCATCGACGCCAAGAGGAAGCCGGGAAGCCTTATTCCCGATACTGTCAACGGCCGCGTGGTGAATGAGATCTACTACTACGACGGTAAGCCTTGCAACGGCGAGGCGATACCTAACGCCGAGAACAACAACCTCAAGAAAGCCGATTTCGTAGGATCTAAAGACGAATCCAAAGATATCCGCCGAATCATCCAGGACCGTAACAAGGACGTATGGAAAAAGGTAGAACTTCTCAAGAAGGACTTCCGTGACGGCAAGATCACTCAGGAGCAGTTTGACGAAAAGGCCAAAGAGGTAAGAAAAGACGAGACACTCAAGAAACCGGTGATCATCATCAAGTCGACACCCGAAGCTTCTTACGGAGCACTCGTGGAAATGCTTGACGAGATGCAGATCAACTCTGTATCGAAGTATCAGATCGACAACATGAGCCGCATGGACTCGACGATGCTTATCGATTTCCAGAACCGGAACCGTTGATGTAGGATTTATTAACCTTTAAGACAAAAAAGAAAATGGCTAAAAGCAATATAGATCTTACATCGAAAGAATGGCGCGACATAGTATTTGCCGATAAAAACAAAGACTTCGGCGCATACGTAATGCGTCAGGAGAGTGACAAGCGTCACAACCGCGCTTTCATCTTCCTCCTCGCCGGTCTGGTAGCCCTTATAGGCATCATCATCGTCTGGGGCATCTATACCGACAAGATGGCTGAGAAAGCAGCTATCGAAGCTAAGCTTCAGGCTGAGAAGATGCTTGCAGCCCAGCTCGAACAGATGGAGCAGCAGGAAGAAGAAGAGCCGGAGCCCGAAGAGCAGAAAGTCGAAATCGAAATTCCGGAAGTTCCTCAGGAAGTACTCGCTACCGTACAGGTGACCCAGATCGCCATCGTAGACGAAGTGAAGAACGAGGTGATGGATATGGAAGACCAGAAAGAAGACAACACCGCCCGTGGTGTCGTAAATCAGGAAGGTTCCGATGATGCCGACAAGTTTAAGGCTGTACAGGAAGCGGTTGTGGTAAAAGAGCCCGAACCCGCTCCCAAGGAAGAGGAAATCTTCGTTGCCGTAGAGCAGCAGGCTGAGTTCCCCGGCGGTATGCCGGCCCTCATGAAGTGGCTAAGCAACAACATCCGCTATCCGGAAGCAGCTCAGCAGAATGACGTTCAGGGTCGTGTTGTCGTGAAGTTCATCGTAGAGAAGGACGGATCGGTTTCCCAGGCTCAGATCGTGAAGGGTGTTGACAAGGACCTCGACAAAGAGGCACTTCGCGTCGTCAACAAGATGCCGAAGTGGCAGGCAGGTAAGAACAACGGTGTTGCCGTGCGTTCCTACTTTACCCTCCCTGTTCAATTCCGTCTGCAGCAGCAGTAATCCCCTACCCCGCATAAGAATGAATCCCGCATCAGCTGATGCGGGATTTTTTGCATTTTACGTTATGCGAATAGAATTAAATGTTAAAAAATTTATATTAGATTTGTAAACCAATAGGCGAAATAAATGTTAAAGTAATAAAGAAACCCTAAAATACTAAAAAGACATGAAAAATTTAGATGATCCCCAGACCGGCCAACCGAAGGGATTTCGCATTGGCTTTAATATCTTCATGATGATAGTGTATATCGCAGTCGGTGTGCTTTTCATCACAGGCTTCTTCGAAAGTATAGACACCACCATAAGCTATATAGTAGGAGGACTGCTTATAGCCTACGGTATCTGGAGAGGAGTGAGGATGTATATTGTAAATAAAGACGAATAGCTTAAAGGCCTTCAACCGGCATCTGCTCCTATAAAAATATCGCCATGAAGAGATTTATTCATTCCCATATGTCAATCAAGGCATTGTCGCTTGGAGTAATCCTTGCGGCATTAGCTGTGGCTTGTACCCCCGTCAAGAGAGGGGAATATGCAGAAGGAAGCGCGACCATGTATTGCGATGACGGCTTCCGCCATATACTTCAGGAAGAGATAGAAGTATTCGAGTATCAGTATCCCAACAGTGCGATTATCCCATTCTATGTGGATGAACAGACAGCCATGGACTCGTTGCTCGAGAATAAGACACAGCTCATAGTAGGCACTCACGAATTGACACAGGACCAGATAAAGTATATCAAGGACAAATACCGTCGTGTCGTACGCCAGAGTTGCATTGCTGTCGACGCAGTCGCACTGATCGTCAACAAGGACAATCCTGTAAATACGCTTACACTCTCCGACATAAAAGAAATTATAAGCGGAAAAATCTCCAGATGGAATCAGCTCGCAGTGCCGGATGACGCCAATATCCGACTGGTCTTCGACAATCAGGGAAGTTCGACTGTCAGCTACATGCGCGAAAAGTTCCTTGGCGAGGGTGGAAAAGTTTCCGACAATCCCAACGCTTTCGCACAGAAAGACAACGCGGAGGTTTTCGATATCGTGAAAAACGACAAGAACGCCATCGGCATTATCAGCGTCAGCTGGCTTGGCTCAGACCTGCAGGAAGCCAAAAACGTGCCTGTGGAGAAGAGAATGGAGGATTATGCTGTAGAAAACGATACAATCGCCACAAACCTTACAACCGAGGTCAAGATACTGAAGGTTGCCAATCCGGTGGAGGAAAATGATTATTCTACAGTCGCCTATATGCCGTATCAGGCATATATCAACAGCGGAGAATATCCATTATACCGAAAGGTGTATATGATCAGCACCGCAACAGGAAGCAGCGTTCTCAACAGCTTCTATCAGTTCAGCAAAGGATTCATCGGCCAGAAGATAATATCCAAGACAGGTATCCTCCCCTATCATATGAGCACCCGTATGGTAAATCTCAAATGATATCAGACTGAACACCTGAGACATGACGAATCAACATCAAAGACTTCAAAGCCTCGATGTGATGCGAGGCCTGACCATAGCGCTGATGATCGTGGTCAATAACCAGGTCGGAAGCGGCAGAATGTTTCCATTCCTCAACCATGTGTTGTGGGATGGACTTTCTTTTGCGGATCTCGTTTTTCCATCCTTCATGTTCATCATGGGAGTATGCGCCGCATTCTCGCTTAATAAGGTAGGACTATCGAAGTCAAAATCCGCATGGAAATCTATTTACAGAGGATTTAAAATCATCATAGTCGGAATACTGCTCACATGGATCGCGAGGGGGCTCCATGGAGTTGAGAAACTCCTCGAGTTTGAAACGCTTAGACTGACAGGGGTGCTTGTACGTCTCGGTATCTGCTATGCCTTTGCCTCTGTCATCTACATATACATGGGACCCTCTAAGAAGCTAATAGCCACTATAACGGTAATCCTTGTTGCATATGCTGCGATTCTTGTATTCTTCAACGGTTTCTGTCTTGCTGAAGACAATATAATCGCAAAAATAGACCGGGCCGTAATAGGCTGCGAACACATGTATCATAAACGCTTAGGCAATGATGTCAGAATATGTTTCGATCCCGAGGGTATCCTCTCTAACCTGCCGGGAATAGCACATGTGCTTATAGGTATGCTCTGCGGCAACCTCATAATGAAAGGGAAATATGACTTATGGAAGGTCGTCGCCAAGCTCGCTCTTGCAGGGGGAGGCCTGATCATACTCGGCTTCTTCCTGAATCCAATGATTCCGATCAACAAGAATCTATGGACACCAAGCTTTGTGTTCGCCACATGCGGCGGAGCAGCTACCACACTTGCCATACTCCTATGGATGCTTGACATCAGGAAGATGAAGGTTTCGTGGCTTGTCATGCCAACTTGCGTGTTCGGCCTCAATCCTCTTGTATTGTATTGTTTCAGCTATCTTCTCGAGGAATTTGTATGGATGATCAAGATCGGAGAGCTGGATTTCCCGTCATGGTTCTCCTCCCTTTTCGGAGGTAATGAATTCGGTTCGCTTGCTTATTCAATCTTCCTTGTAATCATTTGCTGGCTTGCCGGGCTTCCGCTATATCTGAAAAAAATTGTGATTAAACTATAAATACTAAGTGAGTTTTCAATTTTTTCTGCGTTTTTTTAGTATTGATAACTAAACTTACGCCAAAAATATTTGTCAACGTCATAGAAATTCGTTAAATTTGCATTTCGGAATGCGGTTTATACCCATTCCCACAAGAGACAATATAACCTAAAACTGACGAAATAATAATCAATAATCCATATAATGATGAAATTCAGAACTCTTTTCGCTGCTTCACTTGCCGCATTCGCAGTGAGCGCATCGGCGCAGACCCATCTGGAAGGCGCTGAATATTACAAGGCAGACCAGCTTGACAACGCTAAGGAACTTCTTCTTCGAAACCTTAACAATTCAGGCACAGATAAGGCTATCGCCAACTATTATCTCGGCCAGATAGCAGTAGATGAGAATAAACTTGACGAAGCTCAGAAGTATTTCGAAGCCGGCGTTCAGGCAAATCCCGGGTATGGCTATAACTATATAGGTCTTGGAGGCCTTGCCCTGAAGAAAGGTGATAAGAAAGCCGCAGACGAGCAGTTCAAAAAAGGAGAAGGCCTGATCAAAAAGGATGCTGCCGCAGAAATAGCCATCGCCCGCGCATATTATGATGCTGATCCCGTGCTTTATGCTAAGGAGATAGAAAAGAAAGTAGCCAAGGCACGTAAGATCAACCTTCAGGCTCCTGAAATCTATATTTTCGAGGGTGACCAGGAGAAAGACAAGAAGAACTGGGGTGGTGCCGCCGGCAAGTATGAGATGGCAAAGAGCTACAATGCAAACGCTACCGAGGCTTACGTGAAGTATGCCAACCTCTATACACAGGTCAATCCGCAGTATGCTATCACCATGCTTAAGGAACTTCTTTCCGTAAATCCTTCTTCCGCACTCGGCCAGCGTGAGCTCGCCAACGCATACTACAACAAGAAGGACTTTTCCGACGCAGCCCGCGAATACGGTGTATACGTGAATAATCCCAACCACTTCAAGCAGGACGAAGACCGCTATGCGCTTCTGCTCTTCTCAAGCAGCGAGTTCCAGAAAGGCTATGACTATGCGAGCAAGCTCCTTGCTGAGAATCCGGGCAACTTCACAGCGCGCCGCTTCCAGTTTATGAACGCTGCCAATATCCCGGCAATGAAGGAACAGCTTGTACCTATGGCTGAGGAACTTCTGGCCGCACACAATGCAAATCCGGCAGCCAATAAGTTCGCGCCTATTGACTTCACGCTGATCGCTGAGGAGTTTACCAACGCTAAGCGTACGGATGAAGCCATCAATGTCCTCAACGAAGCAATGAAGGAGATGCCGGAAAACGCCAGCTTCAACAAACAGCTTGCCATGACCTATCTTGAAGCGAACAATTTCTCAGGAGCATCCGATGCATTCGAGACATATATTGCAAAACTTGAGAAGCCTGACTTCAACGATTTCAGCCAGCAGGCTACATTCAGCTTCTACGCCGGAGTAGAGAACAAACAGGACAATCCCGCAAAAGCAGAAGATTACTTCAAGAAGGCTTATGACTATGCCACCAAGATGGAGGCTGCCCTTCCCGGTAACTACAAGCCCTACAAGATCTACGGTGACATCGCCATGCAGCGTGCAGCTTCAGATGCAGAAGTGAAGACCGCGGCTTTCCCCATGTATAGCGAGGCTGCCTCACTTCTTGAAAAAAGCGAGGATACATCAAAATACGCGAGAGATGCCAAGAACATCTACAACTACCTCGGCAACTACTATCTTGATCAGAAAGACGTAGCAAAGGCCAAGGAGAACTTCAATAAGTATCTCCAGTATGATCCTGACAACGAAAGCTATCGTAAATTCGTAGAAGGTCTCAAGGAATAACAGACGCTTAGTATATAATTATAGCCCCAACACTTTAAACATTCGGTTTGCCTGTGCAGACCGAATGTTTTTTTATCTTATTTTAAGGATAAATTTTGCTTATTTTACGAATTTTAATTAATTTTGTACTTTTCAGAGGAGGATCGGATTGATTAAAAAAAGAACATTCATAATCATTTTATATACCAAACAGGTATGGCAAGAGAAATCAATATCAAAAAGGGCCTCGACATTCCTCTCGAAGGCAAGGCGGAAGGCAAGCCGGAGCCCATCAAGTCAGAACTTGTCGGCATATGTCCGGATGATTTCCCCGGATACACGTGGAAATGCGACGTGAAGCCCGGCGACTCCGTTGCCAAGGGTTCTCCCCTCTTCCATGCGAAGGAAGCGGAAGGAATCAAACTTGTATCGCCGGTAGCCGGCACTGTGGAGGAAATCAGAAGAGGCGAACGACGCAGGATTCTTGCAGTCACAATAAGGCCTGGCGAAGATGCGACCTTTCAGATAAACTCTGACAGCCTCACCGAAAAAATTAAACTCAGCGGACTATGGGCCATGATGCGTCAGCGTCCTTTCGATGTAGTGCCGGACGACAAAGCGGAACCACGAGATATTTTCGTGACCGCTTTCGACTCCTCTCCTCTCGCCGGCAATGTCATTCCGGACCATATAGCGGAATATCTTGAGCCCGGACTCGAAGCACTGAAGAAGCTGACCAAAGGCACTGTATTTCTTGCCGTACGCCCAGGCCAGGGACTCCGCACCCGGGCAGCGACAGTGCTTGACGTGACAGGTCCTCATCCCGCCGGAAATCCAGGCGTTCAGATAGCTGCGGTCGCACCGGTCAACAAAAGCGAGACCGTATGGACTGTAGATGCGGGAACAGTAGCCCGACTCGGAATGCTTCTCAAGAAAGGTTATTGCGACTATCGTGCCGAAGTAGCAGTCACAGGTCCGGCTGCTATAAAGCCTAAAAAAGTTCTTACGGAAATAGGAGCATCTCTAAAGGATATTCTTAAGGGAGAACTTAAAGAAGGAGAATCTCTGCGTGTGATCTCAGGAAATGTGCTTACGGGCGTGAAAGTAGATCCGGATACAGATTTCCTGCGGTTCCCATACCGTCAGGTGACCATAATAGAGGAAGGAGACCATGCCGATGAGTTCATGGGCTGGGCTTCGATGAACCCGAAGAAATTCAGCATCAAGCGAACTTTCCCCGCGTTCCTTAGAGGACTGCAGAAACCATTCAATTTCGACGCCCGTATCAAAGGTGGCCACCGGGCCATGATATTAAGCGGAGAGCTTGACAAGGTCTTTCCTTTCGACATCTATCCCGAATATCTGATCAAGGCCATGATGGCGGGAGACTTCGACCGGATGGAAAAACTCGGAATCTATGAGGTGGCACCCGAGGACTTTGCCCTTCCGGAATTCGTAGACACATCAAAGCATGAACTTCAGAAGCTGACCCGCGAGAGTCTCGAACGTCTGCGGAAAGACAGTTGATAGATAATCCTGCATGCATTCATTTCATCCAGATACAAATCTATGAGCAATCTAAAGAAAAAAATAGACAGCATGAAGCCGATGTTCGAGAAGGGTGGCAAATACCATGCCCTCCACTCAGTCTTCGACGGCTTCTATACTTTCCTCTATACGCCCAACGAGACTTCAGCCTCGGGCGTACACATCCATGATTCCAACGACTCCAAGCGCACCATGATCACTGTCGTTCTCGCACTTCTGCCCTGTTGCCTTTTCGGCATGTGGAATGTCGGTTATCAGCATCATCTCGCCACAGGAGAGTGCGTCGGATTCATAGCACAGTTCCTCTACGGACTTTGGGCGGTGCTTCCGCAGATACTGACAGCCTATATAGTAGGTCTCGGCATCGAATTCGTAGTAGCCCAGATGCGCGGCCATGAGATCCAGGAAGGCTTTCTTGTGTCAGGTATCCTTATTCCTATGATATGTCCGGTCAGCACACCTTGCTGGATGCTTGCCGTTGCGGTTGCCTTTGCGGTGATCTTCGCAAAGGAGGTATTCGGAGGCACAGGCTATAATTTCCTTAACGTGGCACTGGTCACCCGTGCATTTCTCTTCTTCGCCTATCCTTCAAAAATGAGCGGCGACAGCGTGTTTGTAAGCCTCGGCGACGCAACTACTGTCGACGGATATTCCGGTGCGACACCTCTCGGACAGCTCGCGACAGCTACAGGAGAAAACGTGAATATTTACGGTGTGGACGGTCAGATTCTCGACTGGAGCAATCTGTTCTGGGGCACGATACCCGGCAGCTGGGGAGAGACATCGACATTCTGCATCCTGATCGGAGCCGTCATACTTCTTGCTACAGGAATGGCGAGCTGGAAGATCATGCTTTCCGCTCTCATTGGAGGACTCGGGATGTCCTGTCTTGGCTGTGCCATCGGTAATCCGACTTATCCTGTCAGCCTGGTAAATCCAGTCGATCAGCTTTGCCTCGGAGGCTTTATGTTCGCGATTGTCTTCATGGCCACCGACCCGGTGACAAGCTGCCGCACGGAGACAGGTAAATGGATCTATGGATTCCTTATAGGAGTTCTTGCCATGACCATAAGATTTTACAACACCGGCTATCCGGAAGGCGCGATGCTCGCAGTGCTTCTTATGAACTGCTTCGCTCCGCTCATTGACTGGTGTGTAGTCAACAGCAATATCCGTCGCAGAATGAAGAGGCTGGCTGTGTGAAGGAGTTATTAACGCTTAATTCAATAAGACCAAGATGAAAATCAATAAAGAAAACAACGTATATACGGTGGTCTATGCCGCTGTGCTCGTTGTTGTGGTAGGCTTCGTGCTTGCCCTCGTCTATCAGGCGCTCCGTCCGGCACAGCTCGAGAACATAGCCAACGATACTAAGAAACAGATACTCGCGGCCGCCCTTATCTATCCGACATCGGACGAAAACATCGGCGCGCTATATGACTCTCATATCCGGGAAAGCTTCTGCGTTGACAGCAAAGGCACAAAAGTGGAAGGAGTCTCGGCATTCGATGTCAATATGGCGGCAGAAGTAAAGAAACCGGCTGACGAGCGTGTGCTTCCGGTATATGTGTGCTCTACCGACAAAGGGGTGAAATACATCGTTCCCGTAGCGGGTGCAGGCCTCTGGGGACCGATCTGGGGATATGTCGCTTTGAACTCCGACGGCAAGACCATATACGGAGCATATTTCGGCCACCAAGGCGAGACTCCCGGTCTGGGCGCAGAGATCGAACGTCCGGCTTTCAGCAGCCAGTTTGAGGGAAAATCTATCTTCGGCAGCAACGGGGAGTTCGAATCCGTTCTCGTCGTTAAGAAAGGTCAGGAACCGGCAGGTCGGGCATACGTGAACGCGGTGAGCGGAGGCACAATCACAAGCCAGGGAGTTCAGAAGATGCTTTTCTCTTCTCTCGAACCTTACACTGCTTTTTTCAAAAATCTTGAAAAAGAATCTTCCAATAAAGAATGATTATGGGAAATATCAGAAAAAGACTCGAACCTCTCATTAATCCTCTGAGCAATGACAATCCGGTAATTGTTCAGATCCTCGGAATATGCTCGGCGCTTGCGGTGACCGCTAAACTACAGCCGGCAGTGGTCATGACGATTTCAGTATTGGCCGTACTCGCGCTATCCAATGTGATCATCTCCCTGATGCGAAATACTATCCCCACTTCCATCCGAATCATCGTGCAGCTTGTCGTTGTAGCTGCTCTCGTAGTAGTGGTAGACCAGGTGCTCAAGGCATGGAACTATGAGGTCAGCAAGCAGCTTTCTGTCTTTATAGGCCTTATCATCACCAACTGCATCATCATGGGACGCCTTGAGGCATTCGCCCTCAACAATACTCCTTTCAATGCATTCCTTGACGGAGTCGGCAACGCTCTCGGCTACGGCATGATCCTCGTGATCGTGGCCTTTTTCCGTGAACTCCTCGGAAGCGGCACTCTATGGGGATTCCAGGTGATACCGCAGGCTCTATACGACCTCGGATATCAAAACAACGGCATGATGATTCTTCCGCCGATGGCACTGATTACCGTGGCATGTATCATATGGGTTCACAACCGTAAGGCGAAATGATCAGCTTTCTATAATCCGAAACAGTTACTGAAGATATGGAAAATCTTAATTTGTTTATACGGTCGATATTTATCGACAACATGATATTTGCCTACTTCCTGGGAATGTGTAGTTTCCTGGCTGTATCGAAAAATGTGAAGACAGCTTTCGGACTCGGAGTAGCGGTCACTTTCGTACTGACTATCGCACTCCCCGTATGCTGGTGCATCAACGAATATATACTTAAACCCGGCTCCCTTTCCTGGCTTGGTCAGGAATATGCTGAGACTGACCTAAGTTTTCTGGGCCTGATAATGTTCATAGCAGTGATCGCGGCTCTTGTGCAGATTCTTGAAATGGCCATAGAGAAATATTCACCCTCACTTTATGCGAGTCTCGGCATTTTTCTCCCGCTTATCGCGGTTAACTGTGCTATCCTCGGAGGTGTGCTCTTCATGCAGCAGCGTGAGTTCTCCAATGCATGGACGGCTACCGTCTACGGCGTAGGCTCCGGTATAGGCTGGTTGCTCGCCATAGTGGCATTGGCGGCCATACGTGAGAGGTTGAACGAACAGGCTGTCCCTGCCCCATTGCGCGGTACAGGCATCACCTTCATCATCACAGGCCTCATGGGCATTGCCTTCATGAGTTTCCTCGGTATTAAACTCTAAATTCAACTTTCGCTCGCGAAAGTTGATGTTTAAAGTTTTATTAATTTAAAAGTTTATAATTAGTATATTATGATTGTTTGGCATAGTGTAATAGCGGCCGCCCTGATATTTCTGGTGATGGTGCTCGTGCTCGTAGGCATCCTGCTCCTCGCCAAGAGCCGTCTGGTGAAAAGCGGCGACGTGACCATCAGCATCAACAACGGACAGAAAGCCCTGATTACTAAAAGTGGAAAGTCCCTGCTTATGACCCTAAACGATGCCGGAGTGCATCTTTCGTCCGCCTGCGGAGGGAAAGGCTCCTGCGGTCAATGTAAATGTCAGGTAGAAAGCGGTGGCGGAGAGATGCTTCCGACGGAGGCTGTGCATTTCACACGTAAAGAGATAAAAGACCACTGGCGCCTGGGATGCCAGGTGAAAGTAAAGAGCGACATGGAAATCCGGGTAAGCGAAGCGGCCCTTGATGTAAAGGAATGGGAATGCACAGTCATCAGCAACCGCAATGTGGCGACGTTCATCAAGGAATTCATAGTCGCCCTTCCGCCGGGTGAGCATATGAACTTCATCCCGGGCAGCTACGCCCAGATACGAATTCCTAAATTCTCAATGACCTACGACAAGGATATAGACAAGGATCTTATCGGTCCTGAATATCTTCCGGCATGGGAACAGTTCGGACTTTTCACCCTCAAGTGCACCAATGATGAGGAGACAGTACGCGCCTATTCAATGGCAAACTATCCGGAAGAGGGCGACCGTATCATGCTTACAGTGCGTATCGCCACTCCCCCCTTCAAGCCGAAACCTCAGGTTGGATTCATGGATGTGCCTCCCGGCATAGCGTCAAGCTATATCTTCACCCTGAAACCGGGCGACAAGGTCATGATGTCCGGTCCTTACGGCGATTTCCACCCGATCCTTGATTCAGACAAGGAGATGATATGGGTCGGAGGTGGAGCCGGAATGGCACCTCTCCGCGCTCAGATAATGTGGCTGACAAAGACGCTGAAGACAACAGACCGACGCATGGACTATTTCTATGGAGCCCGTGCACTCAACGAAGTGTTCTATCTGAAGGATTTCCTCGAGCTTGAAAAGGAATTCCCCAACTTCCATTTCCATCTCGCCCTTGACCGTCCGGATCCTGCAGCTGATAAGGCCGGAGTTAAGTATACTCCGGGATTCGTGCATAACGTGATGTATGATACTTACCTCAAGGATCATGACGCTCCTGAGGAAATAGAATACTACATGTGTGGTCCGGGCCCGATGAGTAATGCAGTCAATAAGATGCTGTATGACCTCGGAGTCGAGCCGGAATCAATCCACTACGATAATTTCGGAGGGTAATGCTTTGCGCGTTGTGCGTGTTGTGTTAACGTAGAGAGTTAAAAGTTATAAGCTGTAAGAAATACATATTTTCAAGATGAAGAGAGACAACGAAATATTTGATATCATAGACCGTGAGCACCTTCGCCAGCGTCGCGGTATAGAACTGATAGCCAGTGAGAACTTCGTCAGTGACGAGGTGATGCGCGCCATGGGAAGCTGCCTGACCAACAAATATGCCGAAGGCTATCCCGGAAAACGCTATTATGGGGGTTGCCAGGTGGTAGACGAAGCCGAAAACGTAGCAATAGAGAGAGCCAAGAAACTCTTCGACGCCGAATGGGTCAATGTCCAGCCCCATTCCGGAGCACAGGCCAATATGGCCGTTTTCATGGCATGTCTACAGCCGGGAGATAAATTCATGGGAATGGACCTCAGCCATGGTGGTCATCTAAGCCATGGCAGCCCCGTCAACTTCTCCGGTCTCGTATTCGAGCCGATCAGCTACACTGTAAAGGAGGAAGACGGACGCGTCAATTATGAGGAGATGGAGGAAAAGGCACGTGCAGAGCGTCCGAAACTCATCATAGCAGGTGCAAGCGCCTACAGTCGCGAATGGGACTATGCACGTATCCGCAAACTCGCCGACGAGATCGGTGCCATCTTCATGGTCGATATGGCTCACCCGGCAGGTCTGATAGCCGCAGGACTGTTAGAGAACCCTGTCAAGCATGCTCATATAGTAACTACAACAACCCACAAGACCCTTCGTGGCCCGCGTGGCGGCATGATACTCATGGGTAAGGACTTTGACAATCCATGGGGTAAGAAGACACCAAAAGGTGAAATCAAGAAGATGTCGGCAATTCTTGACAGCGCGGTATTCCCGGGAGTACAGGGTGGTCCGCTTGAGCATGTCATAGCCGCCAAGGCTGTCGCATTCGGAGAGGCCCTTCAGCCCGAGTGGAAGGAATATGCCGTTCAGGTGCAGAAAAACGCTAAGGTGCTTGCTGAAGAACTTTCAAAGCGCGGCTATAAGATAATTTCAGATGGTACAGACAACCACTGTATGCTTGTTGACCTCCGTACTAAGTTCCCAGACATGAGCGGCAAAAAAGCTGAGCGAGTGCTCGTTGAGGCAGACATCACTGCCAATAAAAATATGGTGCCTTACGACTCACGTAGCCCGTTCCTCACATCAGGACTCCGTTTCGGAACGGCGGCTATCACGACCCGAGGCGCGAAAGAAGACCTCATGGTTAAGATCGCCGAACTGATCGACCGCGTGCTCTCCAATGCTGACAACGCCGAGGAGATAGCAAAAGTACGTCAGGAAGTGAATGAGATGATGAACGACTATCCAATGTTCGCCTACTAAATTATTGACACCAGAAGACCTGGTAGGGACGCACGGCTCGTGCGTCCTCTTTATTTTTACAAAAAATTTATGAAATATTTTGTGACAGGAATCGGAACGGATGTCGGGAAAAGCTGGGCCACAGGATGGCTGGCACGCCGCTATA
>JAIEBK010000160.1:0-8299 GCA_029070945.1 Muribaculaceae bacterium | reverse complement strand
TATGAAATATTTTGTGACAGGAATCGGAACGGATGTCGGGAAAAGCTGGGCCACAGGATGGCTGGCACGCCGCTATATGGAGGAAGGTAAGAGTGTTATAACCCAGAAGTTCATTCAGACCGGCAACATAGGCTTCAGCGAGGATATAGACGTTCACCGGCAGATAATGGGCATTGGAAAGACAACGGAAGACCTTGAACTGATTACGGCTCCTGAAATATTCACATACCCATGCTCGCCGGATCTCGCTTCAAAGATCGACAACAGAACGATAGACTTTGAGAAAATCGAAAAAGCGACCGGGGTGCTTGAATCGCGCTATGACGTGGTGCTTATTGAGGGAGCCGGAGGCATCATGGTGCCCTTAAAGGGAGAATATCTGACCATCGACTATATAAAAGACCATAATCTTCCCACTATTGTTGTGAGCAACGGACAGTTAGGGTC
Source organism: Muribaculaceae bacterium (assembly GCA_029070945.1). Classification (GTDB taxonomy): domain Bacteria; phylum Bacteroidota; class Bacteroidia; order Bacteroidales; family Muribaculaceae; genus Lepagella. Next base: position 7,852 of record JAIEBK010000160.1, on the reverse strand, counting down.
AATCAACCATACACTTCTGACCCTCTTTGCAATTAAACAATATGGCATTGAATTAGCAGAAGTGGTCTACAACCATTATTTCGACAAGGATAAGACTATCTGCGAAGACACAATAGAATATCTGAAACGCTATCTCATAAAGAATTTCCCAAATTCACGATTTTCGGAAATGAATTTAGCATAAAAAAACTTGAATCAGTTTCTTATCACAAGAATCAAAGGACGGAATGTAAGTGCCTTGGAAAGTCCGGAAAGTCTTAAATGATTAACCGGACTTTTTCCGTCTTTTCCTTCCGGCCTATCGCCAACCTTACGCGGGCTGACCCCCGTCAGCCGAAGGTGCATGACCATTTCCCTTACGGAGTCAAACTCTAAAGTGCGCTCCCAGCTCTCCGTCTCCATTTCGTCTGCATTTCGATAGTCTTCCTCACTCTTATATATGATCGGACATGGCCGCAAACCATCAAGCTGATTCAGGTTTCCTTTAACGAAAGTGGAAAGAATCGCAAATCCTCCGGGATTAAGATGAGATCTGACGGAAGAAACAAACCTGATAGGATTTGAAAACCACTGAACGGTAGATGCACTTAAAATAATGTCAAACTTCTCGTCTGTCTCCTCAAACCATCTCTCAGCATCCAGATTCAGATAACGCTCCTCTTTAGCAATTCCGAATGCAGGCATCTCTGTAAGATCGACATATGTGGCTTTCTCCGGGATAACATATTTACGCCATTCTTCTGTCAATAAGCCATTACCGACCCCTATCTCAAGCAAAGATACATTCCCGGTCTTTAAACCGGAAATGCAATTGATGAGCCTGTCGCACATCTTTTTGCAGATCTCCTTCTGTATGACAGCATTATTATTATAGCTCTTTCCTGCGCGAGCGAACCCCTCTCCTATCGCGACAGTATCAGGAAGACAATCCTTAATTATCGCCGCAATGTCCACCGCATGGGAAGCCTTAAGGGTAACGACTTCAGCAGACCCGGCTTTTTCCCAATATGCCTGCAGATTAGCGACTGAGAATATCCTGTCTTTCTCAGCTATATAGACCCTGTCGAAGTTATGACGAACTGCATCCTCAGCATGATCTATCGAAAAGTTCCTTATAGCTATGAGCTCCTCCTTTAATAGCTCGATATCAGGATTTTTGGGAAGTCTCGGCATAATCGATTCGAGGGAAGCCTTATCACCTGCCATACGCAGATGAAACTTCATAAGCGACTTCTCATCAAGTCCATCAAGCGTACCCGCATAGACATTCTCCGGAATCCCGTATTGTCCGGAAACAGGCACAGGACTCCCGCATATTGCTATACGCACGGCAGCCGGCAGATCGCACAAGGATGCCACCGCCACACCGAGAGAATAAGCAAAGATATAGACCGTAGTGTATTGCTCCGGAATAGAGGGCATCGTCAAATCGCGGTAGTCGCTGACAACGGCCGTGTCCCATCCTTCAGCCACACAGTCACTATAATACCGGGCGTCTGTAGACCACCCGGCAAATATAAGTATGAGGCGCGTTTCCGCGCCTCTCTTAATGAATTCTATCTTCACTATTAAAATGTCATTAGAAGAAATATGCCAGATTCACTCTAAATCCGTCAGCACGGGCCGATAGATTCTCAAGTTTCACTGTTCTCGTAGCGTAGCTGAGACCCCAGAGATAACCGACAGATACCTGAAATTTCTGAAACAACTCACATCCGAGCCCGAAATCAAGGGAAACTGTTCCGACCGGCTGTTCGAGAGCTTTACAGTTACCGGCTACGTTAAAAGAAAAAACCGGACCCGCAAAAACCAAAGGAGCAATCGTCTCCTCGATTCCCTCAAGACGGGTATACTTGAACCGAAGATGAAGAGGGATATTGATTGTGTGCAGATTGACGGTCTCATCCTTGAATCCGTCGGAGTTCCACACCTCCCACTGTCCGAAATTTACACGGGCACTACGCATTCCGTAAGTGAGTCCGGCATCAACTCCGAATCCGATACCCGGGATCATGATCTCTGTCATGATTCCGGCATCGAAACTTGTGCGGAGATGAGTCTCAAGCAGAGGCTCCTTCCAATGAAATGTATTGAAATTTACGCTTGCAGTAGGGCCCCAACGGAGTTCTGCATTCGCTCCCAAGCCACATACAATGGCAATCAGGGCCAAAACAAGTTTCTTCATCAAAAATCGTTTTTAGAAAAGATAAGCTGCGGTAAGAGTCCAGTAATTCTTCTTAACTTTAAGATCGTTTTCCGGAATATTCAGACCTACAAGATTTGTGTATTTAGCTACGCTATTGAGTCCGAAGCAATAACCGCCCTGAATCTGGAGATGACGGAAGAATTCAATACCAACACCTAAATTCCAACCTACCTCGCATTTCTTTTCCTTGATATCCTTAAGGGTGTTCTTACCGAAAGCGAACATGAAGTCCGGACCTGTATAAATCATAGGTGTGATGATCTTGTTTACAACAGGAAGTCCTATTTTCCACTTAAGGTTGATCGGAATGTCAAGGAAGTCCCTGTTACTGTAAAACGCAGTCTTCTCAACGTTCTGACGGGCATACATGATCGAGGCGTCGGCACCTATGTTGACAATAGGAATTGTGAACTCCGCCATCACACCAGCCATCCATCCTGTCTGATTGCTCTTATCAGCAAACTGGTCTTTAACGTCAGTGAGATCCTTCAGTTTCTGGAAATTAACGTTATTGAAGTTGAGGCCGGCCTTGACGCCGAAACGGAAGTCTGCAGAAGCATATCCGAAAGAGAAGATGGCTAAAAGCGCCACCAGAAGAGTTTTGTGGAATGTCTTCATAATTGCTTTGGTTTGAGTTAATAACTGTTTCAAGTTTAGCACTTGCAAAAGGTCAGATGGAGCCAAAGCGGACTCCTTTCCCGTTTTTTGCAGATGCAAAGTTAATAAAATTCTTGAACAAGTCAAAAAAAAATTGTATCTTTGCAACGTTTTTCAACTATTGAACCCTTACCCCAGTAAAGGAGTAACCGACATCTAATGAACATTTCAATATCAAAAGAGCAACTTAACGCCCTCCCTCCGGCACAATTCACAGGATCGATCGTAGTCGTCGACACTCCCTCGGCAGTAGAGAGCGCCATAGATCAGTTGCGAAAGGCTGATATGATAGGGTTCGACACTGAAACACGTCCTTCCTTTAAAAAAGGACAGAGCTATAATGTCGCGCTTCTGCAGCTTTCATCCTCCGATGTATGTTTTCTTTTCCGGCTCAACAAAATCGGAATGCCCGATATTCTGAAGGATCTTCTTGAAGATCCGGCTATGACCAAGGTCGGACTTTCCATACACGATGATTTCCGCAATCTTCACAAAGCATATGATTTCCAGCCCGGTGGTTTTGTGGAGCTTCAGACATTCGTGACAAAATGGAACATAATTGACAAGAGTCTGTCGAAACTTTACGGTATTCTCTTCGGGCGGCGTCTGTCAAAGTCGCAACGGCTTTCAAACTGGGAAGCGGAACAACTCGCGGAATCTCAGCAGCATTACGCGGCACTTGACGCGCTCGCATGCATTCAGATATACAAATATCTGAACGATGGCAAATTCGACCCTAATACCTCTCCATATCAGATTGTTACCGAATCCTGACATACTCCACACCAAAGACATTTAGACATGAGAAAATACAAATATATATGGCTGCCGGTATTGCTATCGGTCTATTTTCTCTTCATGACATTCTACTTCGGAATGGATCTCCTTCGTCAGGGAGAAACCATGAGGTTCTGGCTTACTGTAGGAGCCGAACTTGCGGTGCTTGTCGCTCTTGTATTTTTCCTTAAGAAACGCGAAAAGCTGCGTACTGAGAGGGAAAAGGATATGACAGGTAGTTCACGCGACAGATACAAGAAACTTTGAAGATGATCTACAAGGATATATTAGACTCTCTTGAGAAGGAAAACCGTCTGCGTGTGATTCCGGCATCCCAGCATGGTCTTGACCTTGTCAGCAACGATTACATGGGTCTTGGCGCCCGATGGGAGGAATTTCAGAAAGAATTCATCTCGAGGTATGAAGATGCTCCGAATACATCATCTGCGTCCCGATTGCTTCAACGCTACCAGAATCTTCACTCTCAGCTTGAGGAGCGGCTTGATTCACTTTACGGGAAGAGAACCCTCCTTATGAATTCCGGATATCATGCCAATACAGGCGCTCTTTCGGCTCTTTCTATTCCGGGTACCCTAATAGTGAGCGATAAACTTATACATGCCTCCATGATCGACGGAATCCGACTCGGACACGGAGATACCGCACGGTTCGCCCACAATGATATGGCGATGCTCAGAAAAATCCTTGAAAAGAAAGCGTCCCGGTATAAGTCAGTAATTATCGCAGTAGAATCCGTCTACAGCATGGACGGAGATCTGGCTCCGCTCAAAGATCTTATAGAGATCAAGAAGGAATTTGCCAATGTCATGCTGTATGTTGATGAGGCACATGCTTTCGGAGTCTTCGGAGAACGCGGACTTGGACTTGCAGAGGAACTTGGAATCCTCCATGAGATCGATATTCTGATAGTAACGCTCGGCAAGGCGGCTGCGGGATACGGCGCTTTTATCGCAACAACGGAAACATTGCATTCGTATCTTGTCAATTGTGCCCGCAGTTTCATATTCTCTACGGCTCTTCCCCCTTCGATAATTGCCTGGAATCATCTTATGATCGAGAAACTTCTCTCCATGAGCAAGGAAAGGCGTTCGCTACGGGAAATATCGTATTGGTTTAGACATGAGGTTGAAGCTATCACCGGAAGGAAGTGTCAGAGCAACAGCCAGATAATCCCCATTCATGCCGGAAGTGCGGAAAAGGCCATAGCAATGGCCGCCACTCTCAGAGACCATGGCATTGACGCTCTTCCCATACGGCGCCCGACAGTAGCGGCCGGAACGGAAAGACTGCGTCTGTCGCTTTCAGCGGGATTGACGAAAGATGATCTTATACGGGTACTTGAGACTATACGCCTGGCCTTAAACTGACAGATAAGACGGTGTAAAGGCAGACTTACGAGCCGTGTGGCCCCGGCTTAAAAGCCCCATCTCACAAGTAACTGGGCCTAAGACTACCGAGTGTATGTGTGAAGGCTAAGGGTGCCTGACCGGTCAAGAATCGCGTAGGAGAATGTCTTGATCCATTCTCCGAGTACAGTAAGATCGCTTGTAGCGCTAAGCTTCTTTTGCACCAGAATATGGAGATGACCGTATATAAAATGTGTTATATCGGGATGTTCCGACAGATATGAACGCGAGAAGTCTTCGAGTTTGTCAAGCAGAGGATGCCAGTCCAGTCCGGCTTCCCGCCCTGTCGCGCGACTATGACGGCTCCATTTATAGGCGAACGGCACTGTCCAGCGGGGATGAATGGCGGAATAAAGGAACTGACAGAATTTCGATCGGAACATCGAGCGGATAAACCGGAAACTCCAAGGATGCTCACCTACCCCGTCGCCATGAGCCAGATATACCTTATGCCCGTAGATTTCCTCTATAATAGATCCGTCTACAACCTTTACACCAAGCTCATTCGGAATATAGTCGAAAATCCATATATCGTGGTTGCCGATAAGCCATGTTATCTTCACACCGGCATCTGAAAGCTCCGCAAGTTTTCCGAAGAAACGAACGAATCCACGCGGCACAACATATCTGTACTCATACCAATAGTCAAGAATGTCACCGAGCAGATAGATAGCGTCGGCATCACTCTTTATCGATTCAAGAAAAGACACGACGCGCTTCTCCGACTCCCGGGAGTCAGGGAAGTAAGGAGCACCAAGGTGCAGGTCGCTCAGGAAATATGTCCTCACAGGAAACCGAGTTCGAGTTTAGCCTCTTCCGACATCATCGACTGGTCCCACACCGGATCAAAGACAAGACGGAGGTCTACCTTTTCAGGACCCTTGATGCTTACGAGTTTCTGGCGGACGTCCTCAAGGATGAAGTCAGCAGCCGGACAGCTCGGAGCTGTCAGTGTCATATCGACATGCAGAGTCTTTGTGTCGACCTCATAGTCAATTTTATAAATAAGACCGAGATCGTATACATTTACAGGTATCTCAGGATCAAAGACAGTGCGAAGCATCTCTATAGCCTTTTCCGTAATGCGGAGTTCTTCAGCCGTCTTTTCTTCTATGTTGTTTTTTTCTTCTTTATTTTCCATGTTAACTTAATTCATAATTCACAATGCATAATGCATAATTTAATGTCGCAATAATCTTATGCATTGAGATCCTATCTTGAAAACAAGTTCCTGTTCTTAATAGTTGTGGATCTTACAGAGGATTTTGATAAGCTTGCGTGCGAGTGTACGCACCTGTTCGTCGGAAACAGCCAGATACGGGGGCATCAGATAGGCGTTGTGGGCAAAGGGACGTATCCACACGCCTTCCTCAACGCACATCTTCTGAAATTCTCCAAGCCATGAGATATACTCCTGAAGCTCGATAACTCCGATTCCACCGAGCACCCTGACTTCCTTTACAAACGGAAGGTCAGACGCTGGAGCAAGTTCCTCTTTCAGAATAGCCTCAATCTCCCTGATTCTCTTTTGCCAGGGGCTTTCAAGTAGCAGGCGTGTGCTTGCCAATGCTACTGCACAAGCGAGTGGATTTCCCATGAAAGTCGGTCCGTGCATTATGCATCCTGCCTCGCTTGATGAAATCAGTTCCGCTACTTTCTCCGATGTCGCGACAGCAGAAAAAGTCATGTATCCTCCCGTGAGAGCCTTGCCAATGAGCATTATATCAGGTTCTACCCCGGCATGTTCCCATGCGAACAATCTGCCGGTCCGTCCGAAACCGGTGGCAATCTCATCAAATATCAGGAGTATACCTTTTTCATCGCATTTCTTTCGAAGTTCGCGGAGGTATTGCGGATGATAGAACCGCATACCGCCTGCACCCTGCACTATCGGCTCGAGAATGACAGCGGCGATCGTATCGCCGTGCTCATCGAGAATCCGCCGCATGGAATCAAAGTCTTCAGGATTCCATTCTTCATGGAATCCACACCGCGGAGCATCGGCAAAAAAGCGTACCGGAAGTGCGGGACCGAAAGCGCCATGCATCCCCGTAACCGGATCGCATACCGACATGGCATTCCATGTGTCACCATGATAACCGCTCTTAATAGTAGCGAAATTTGTGCGTTTTGGATCATTCTGGGCCTGCACCGCCATCTTCATCGCAACCTCCGTCGCAACCGAACCGGAGTCGGCGTAAAATATGCGATTCATTGATGGTGGCAGAATCTCAAGCAGAAGTCTTCCGAGATCAATAGCCGGCTGATGAGTAAGTCCACCGAACATCACATGGCTCATATTACGCGTCTGGTCTTCTATCGCTTCGTTGAGCACCGGATGATTATAGCCGTGAATGACACACCACCATGAAGACATGCCGTCTATAAGTTCCCTGCCATCGGCAAGAGTAATGACCGCACCATCAGCATGATCCACCTTATATGTAGGAAGCGGATCATGAGTGGAAGTATACGGATGCCAGAGATGGTCTCTGTCGAATTCATCGTGATTCATATGCTGTATCTGATATCGGTTTTACGATACAAAATTACAAAAATTAATTGAGAATTGAAAAAAAAGGGCCTAACCACCACGGTCCGGCCCAATTTATGAGTTTCTACAGGTAAAAAATCTTAAGGTAAAAAGATTGTTTAGATTCTGAGTGCAAAGATAAGGCAAAAAATCCACCCCTCCAAATTATTTTTGACAAAATGTCACAAACATGTTGCATAACATATAAATCAACCTACATTTTGACGTTTCATCCTTAAAATACCGTACAAA
>JAIEBK010000016.1:19328-39876 GCA_029070945.1 Muribaculaceae bacterium | reverse complement strand
TCGCTCCCTCACTCCGCAGCCAAATCGCCTCGGAATCGCCGGCGCGGATAATATACGTTTAATTTGATCAGCTACTTCTCAGGTTAAAAGGTTGATATGGAACATGATGTTTTTAGCCAGAGTAGCTACTCCGGAAGTCAAATTTAAACTTTTAACCCCTTAACCAATAACCCTTAAGTAAGCTTGTGAAACTTAAATAACTTCAATATCTCAAATAAAGCGACGTAATAATATGAAACAACTTTTAATTATCATTTCGTTCATTGCCTGTGTTATTATGACGGCTTGTAGTGAAAAAGAATCGCCGTTATTGTTTTCTGTGGAGAGTATTTCCAATCCGGAAAATGTAATAATGGAGTATTATTCACCGGATCCATCATGCGTTTCAAAAATGTATTGGATAGATGCCAATAGTTGTGCAAGTGAAATAAACATTAAATGCACCAATGCAAATTCAATATTCATAGAGGATCATGAGGGTAAGATCTTAGAAGAATATATTTGTTCAGGCGGGTTCTGGAAAGCTGAGATAGTCAATTCAAATACCATTACTTTTACATTTGATGAAGTAGATAGTGACTTATATTTAGATCAAGCCGGATTTAATGTAGTGTCTCAAACGAAGAAAGGCATGGTTAAAACAGGAATTTATGTTAAGAGGTTGCCTACAACAAGTCATGTTGGATTCTAATTCTTGAGATGATTTCATCTTTTTCATAAAGAAGTTTAACCAACTTCATAGTAGGCAGATAAGAAAGATATGAAAAAAACTTTTAAAACCGTATTTTACTTTATATTGATGTTTTCATCATTGTGTGCGTATCCACAGGATGAAAAAAAATTTACGGCCTCACTGGCGGGAGGAATATATATCAATAACGAACAGGCCTGGTCGTTGGAACCGTCAGTTTCTTGGCTTTTTTATAAATATGTCGGGATAGGGATTGGTATGGAGTTAACCAGCCAGTACAACCAGTCAAGTCGGCAGACTATCATTGACGGTCACGAAGCAGAACTTACAGATAACGAGCGAAACATCGCCTGGATCATATTTAAGCCGTATGTAATGCTAAAATCGCCTGCAATATGGAAAAGCAGCGATGATTATATGCGTCTTTGGGTTCAGGCGGAGCCGGGTATCAGCCTCGCTTGTCCTTTCCATAACTCGCTGACATATGAAATAAAAGAATTTCAAGGTTTGGTTTCCCATACTGTTGATTACAAAAGATTCCCAAATAAAGACCTGCAGTGGTTTTATTGGAATGCTCGCGCCTCTGTAAACTTTGCTATTGACCGCTTTATCATTGGAGCAGGATATTATATCTCCAGTCTTGACTATTATTCCTGTAGAAGAAATATCGAATTAGCTAATGGACAAAAATTCCGCGTCCCCCGTAAGGAACTGAGCCAAAGCATTTTTCTCTCCTTCGGATATGCATTCTAATTGAGCTGTCTGATTTAGGCCCCATTTTTTTGAGATGGGGCCTTAATATTATCAGCCTTCCATACCGCTTTCGTAGCCGGAGCCATCCATAGGCTCTCCGTCACCTCTCTTGTCGGGCTTGGCATTCATGTTGCCGAATGAAAATTTGACAGTCAGGCGTACGGTGCGTCCTCCACGCCAGCGTTCGTTATGCTGAGTGTAGTCAGGGCCGTTTGTCGTACTCTTGAAACGGCGGGAGTCGAACAGGTCGCGGCAGTTCAGAGAGATAGACCATGGTCCGAAGGCGCGGCGGAATCCGAGATCGACGCTCCATCCACCCTGGCGTGAACCCTGTGCCGAAAGCATCTTCGAGTTGTAGTTGCCGGTAGCCTGCATTGAGATAGACCACGGAAGCTTCACGTTGGCCATCATCCTCGCGCTCCATGCGAAACTGTTCTGCTTTTTCCCGCTGAGGGGAATCAGGCTGCCGCTTTCCGACAGAAAGTCATAATTCCATGCGGAGATATGATTGTTGTAGAGGTTTACTGTTGTGGTCAGGTCAAGGCGGTTCCAGAATGAATTCTTTGATACGATCTCACATCCGGAGTTTACCTCGTTTGCTATATTAGCCCAAGTGGAATACATCACATCGTTGTCGAGATAGCTGATACGGTTCATCATGTCGCTTGTGGTGCGAATGTAGGCCGAAAACGACAGCATGTGGAATGTCCAGCTTTTCAGATAATTTAATTCAAAAGAATTGGAATACTGAGGCTGGAGTTCCGGATTTCCATAGCTTACGTTTGTAGGGTCCGTTATGTCGTGGAAGGAGTTAAGCTGTCTTCCCCAGGGGCGACGGATGCGGCGGGTGTAGTTGATTTGCATTTCGTTATCGTGCGGAAGAGAATAGGAGAGGAAGAGGCTCGGAAACAATGCGAAGTTGTTCTTTTTGAACGGCGTGACGTCCGCTTCTGTCTGTCCGAAACCGAGTGAACGAGTCTTTATCTGCCAAGCTTCTGCCCGCAGACCGGCAGAAAAACTGAATTTATCAATCTTTCCACCAAATGTAGTGTATAGCGCCGAAATGTTGTTGTTGTAGATGAACCGGTTGAAATATCCATATGCCTGGACTGAATCGTCTTCGTCAACCATTGGATAAATTTTGTAATCGTCATAGTCTACGGGCGGCAATTTAACCATGCATACGTAGTAGTCGGTTGGGGAATTCTCATGGCTGTAGTTACCGTTGAATCCCGCTTCGAATTTCAGCCATTCGTTGAGTTTGTTGGTATAGTCTATCTTTGTCTCCCAGGAATTAGTAGACATATCCATGTTCTGCTCCTGATACTTATAGGACTCCTGATTAGAATATAAGATTTTCTCGCTGTTGTATCTCTGTGAAGGACCTCCCCAATGGTTGTAGCCGACAATTACGTCAAGAGTATGGTTATCATTCCATTTATGTGTATAGTTCAGCTCTGCATGCATACCTCGCATATCTCCGTCCTCATGCGAGTAGTCTTCATTTGAAAGCCAGTTGTCAGGAATGTTCGATGTGTAGAGTGTATTTGAGTTGCTTTTTCGCTTTCCGAACATGCCGAATCCACTAAGTCCGATGTCGTCATTATCGGTAATATGATATGTAAAGCCAAGACGTGCGAAAAAATTCCTGCCTCTGTTTGGGCTTTTACCCTCTGATCGGGTAAAAAGGCCGTTCGGTTCTCCGTCTTCATCAAGAAACACACGGTTCATCTTCGATCCACCCGTGTTGCGACGCATCCTGAATCCAAGACCTGCGAAAGCATCGATTTTCGAAGAATTGAAGTTGATGTTACCACTGATGTTGCCGCCACCGCGGGAGTTGGCACTAACTTCCGCACTTCCATAGTAGCCGGCTTTCCGGTCTTTTTTAAGCACGATATTGATTATACCGGCTGTTCCCTCCGGACTGTATTTTGCAGAAGGATTGGTAATGACCTCGATCCTGTCTATGGTCTCAGCGGGTATCTGCTCCAGAATCTGGGCACGATTATCAGCTGTCAGTCCTGATTCCTTGCCGTTGATCCAGACCGTGACGGAGGAATTGCCCCTCAGCGACACTTCTCCGTCCTGATCTACCTCTACGGATGGAATGGATTCGAGAAGCTCGGAGGCCGACTGTCCTGCAGCGGCTATATTGGCATCTACAGCGAAAACTTTTCTGTCGAGTTCAAAGCGCATCTGGCTTCGGATACCTTCAACCGTCACCTCCTGAAGCATCTTTGAGTCTTCCGCAAGCTTTATGGCACCCAGGTCGATATTTCCACCGGCTACATTCGCTTCCCTTTCCTGAGGGACGCTTCCTAAATTGGATATTCTTACAATATATTTTCCGTCTGCCACGCCTTTAATGGAGAATACTCCGTTCTCATCCGTATTGGTCCCTATTGGCAGGGGTTTGCCTGTCTTAGCGTTGAATAGCTGTACGTTGACGAAATCCAGTGGTTCTCCGGAATCCTTGTGCAGTACTTTTCCGGAGATGTCGCCTTTCGCGAGCGCATTTATAGAAGCCATGCACAGAAAGCATGGAAGCAGAAACCTGAGTTTCATTTTTATAATTTATTGTAGAAACTTATGTTAATAATGGAATCACAGATGTTATGACCTGAATTTCGGGAATCCCTGCTTTCCATAATTCAGAAAGGAAGGAATAAAGATTCAAGCCATATTACGGCGATGCCTGCGATGTAACCGAGGAATGCAAGCCAGGTGATTCGTTTGGCATACCACATGAACGGGATCTTTTCAATACCCATAGCCACAACACCGGCCGCGGATCCGATGATAAGCAGACTGCCTCCGACACCGGCGCAGAATGTAAGCAGATGCCAGAAGAGTCCGTCTTGAACGAACAATGCCGTATAGGAGGGATCGGCAGATGCCGCGATCATAGTCTCATTGGCGGCTGGATACATCTCCATGCAGGCAGCCACAAGAGGAACGTTATCAACGATCGATGACAGTACACCGATGATTCCGTTGATCACATATACATCATGGAATGTGTCGTTGAGCCAGGAAGCCATTTCTCCAAGAATTCCTGCCTGACTAAGTGCAGCCACAGCCATGAGGATGCCAAGAAAGAAGAGTATTGTCGACATGTCGATGCTGCGTATGACCTGCGACACCCTTCCCTCGATCTTCCCGTCAAGATGGTAATGGCGGACTAAAAGTTCCGTCATGAGCCACAAAACTCCCAAAGAGAAGAGAATTCCCATATAAGGAGCGAGATGAGTCGTTGCCTTGAAGACAGGCACGAATAGAAGTCCTGCCACTCCACAGCAAAGAATAAGGATAGAAAGATTCGGATGCTCTGCATACATCTCATAGCCGATTCTGGAGTCCTGTGTGTTGAGTGGTTCTACGGATGTCCGCGGAATCATACGTGAAGCGAAGAAAACAGGAACGACTACCGAGACGAGAGAGGGGAGAAGGAGATTGGTGATCAGGTTGACGGAAGTCACATAGTTCTTCATCCATAGCATGATTGTAGTGATGTCGCCGATAGGCGACCATGCTCCGCCGGCATTGGCCGCCAACACTATGACACATGAGAAAATCCATCGTTCCTTATAGTTTCTCAGCATACGCCTGAGAATCATCACCATAATGATTGTGGTGGTCATATTGTCGAGCACACTTGAAAGGAAAAACGCGAAGAACGACATCACCCACATCAGTTTCCGTTTGTCTGATGCATGGATCTTCAGCAGAAGGATCCGGAATCCGCCATAACGGTCGATCAGCTCAACGATAGTCATTGCTCCGATAAGGAAAACAACAATCTCACAGGTGTCGCCCAACGCCTCTATCATCTCAGATGATATTGACGGGTCATGGCTTCCCACAGCATATATAGCCCAGAGAAGGGCACACATGATAAGTGCGAACGTAGCCTTGTTGACGTGAAGCACATGTTCGGAGGCTATCAGGAGATAGCCCACGATGAAGATTACAAGCAGGGTGGTAATCATGAATTTAAGAAAAATAATAAAACAAAACCTGAATCTGACGCATCCGAAGATGGATGACGCGTCCTGAAAACAAATGCGAAATTACTAAAAATTTTCGAATTCCATATCGTTTCGACCCATTTTATTTTATCATCACCTTCCCTTTTCTCGATACCCTGATGCCAGGAGCCGTCATGTCGGTGACTCTATTTCCGGAAAGGTCAAACCATACTGAATCCTCGGGAATTTCTGACAGGATTCCTTCTACCTTGGATTCTTCCCCGTAAGAGCAGATTGTCTTGAGAGCAGGAGTGGCTCTGCCGTCAAGGCTGCTGAATAGCGGTGCGTTGTACCATCCTCCCAGATTAGTGCCGTTAGCGTTGTATTCCATCCACCACCAGAAGAGTCCGTTGACCCTGTCGTATTTTTCGAGAGTCGCCACAAGATCTTTTGCGAAAGCATTCTGACCCTCCTCGCTGTAAGCCCATTTGCCGGAGAAATCATGTGTCGTGCCGGGCACTTCCCATTTATATGAATAACCGGTCTCCACAATCATGATGTTTTTTTCGGGATACCTGGACTGAAGCGTAGACAAGGCTTTGTCGAGCACATTCATATCTCCATGGAAATAGGGATAGTAGCTCAGGCCGATAATATCGTAGTCAACATTCAGCTTCTTCATCTGATCGTAGAAATTCGTAAGCACGTTTGGTTGAGCTACTCTTTCGGTATGAAGTACAATCTTAGCATCGGGGCATTCCTCCCGACAGGCCGATATAGCCTGATTTAGCAGTTTGCCGAAACGTGTCCAGTTTGCATCGCTTCCCATGAATGCTTTTTTCAAGGAGGAAGACGGTGCGTCTTCAGTTCCCCAGAGCATTCCATAGCTTATCTCGTTGCCCGGCTGGATAAATGCAGGTGTTACACCGGCCTCTTTTAGTGTCTTTAGAGTCTCTTTGGTGTAATCGTAAATTTTCTGATAAAGTTGTTCGTCGGTCAGACCTCGCCATGATTCAGGTGTCCATTGTTTGGCGGGATCGGCCCATGTGTCGGAATAATGAAAATCAAGCATAAGCTTGAAGCCGTTATCGACTATGCGTTTGCATAGAGGTGTGATGTATTCGAGATCCTGACAGGCGTTCGGATCGTATTTTGATGGATACTTGGCCTTATGATCGGCAGGATTTACAAACAGTCTGACCCTCATAGCGTTCATGCCTTCCTCATGCAGCCAAGGCAAAAGTTCGGCGATCTTCGTGCCATCCTCTGTCTTATATACAGCCCCCGCCTTCTCATATTCCGGAAGAAGCGAGATGTCACCGCCAACGTAGCGCTGGCTCCATGATGTCAGGCATGTAGCCAAAGCTAATACCAATGTCGTTAATATCCTCATAATATGAATTTTTAGTTTATAATCTTTAATTTAAGTTTCGCAAGCCTTATAACCGTATCACCATCAGCTTACGCTTGCTGAAGTTAAGTTATTTATAATACGCAGAAAAGGAGTGTGGTGTCTTCGTAGCCGCCGGGTGTCCGAAGCCAGTCTGGTCTTGTCCCGGAAGAACGGAATCCTGCTTTTTCAAAGCATCGGAGAGCTTCCTTATTGTTGATCCCTACGCTTGCCGTCAGCTGATGCAGTCCCAGCCGTTCCCGTCCGTAATCCTTCGCAAGCTCAAGGGATTTTACTCCCAATCCCTTCCCTCTGAACTGCGGAAGCAGGTATAAGCCTGTCTCAGCCCTGAGATGCCGTGGAGAGACTTCGAAAAAGTCGAGAATACCGGCAGCTTTTCCGTTAACCTCAATTATGAGCCTCAGCTGGCCGCTGCGGAATGGGTCGGCATCGTAGGTGAGAGCATAATGCCGGAGCATCTCAAGACTCATCGGAGCAAGATAGTCGGAATATCGCCATGCGGCCTCGTCGCTCTCAGCCTCATACATCATGGCGGCATCTTCCGGCTCCAGGGCACGCAGTTTTAAATTTTCTTTCATTATTTGGCAGAGAATTAACGGGTTAAGGAGTTACCTGTAAGGGACACGGTTTACGATCGACCGTCCGAGTGTAAGCTCATCCGTATATTCCAGATCATTGCCTAAGCTTACTCCTCGGGCCAGCATGCTAATCTCCACGTCAAAGGGAGCAAGTTTTCTCGAGATGTAGAAATTCGTGGTGTCTCCCTCCATGGTAGGGCTAAGCGCCAGTATGACCTCTGTCACGCCTCCGGCAGCCACCCGGTCTACAAGCGACTGAATCTCCAGATCTGACGGCGATATTCCGTCAAGCGGCGATATCAGTCCTCCCAGCACATGATACATTCCGTTATGCTCACGGGTAGACTCTATAGTGAGAAGATCCTTGATGTTTTCGACCACGCAGATGATTGAAGAGTCTCGGGTGCGGTCGGCACAGATCTCGCATGTCTCCGTTTCCGATATATTGTGGCATGTCTTGCAGTAGCGGATATTTTTCCTCATGTTTATTATAGCCTCACCGAGAGCAACGGATTCCATCTCATCCTGTCTCAGAAGGTGGAGTGCGAGTCTCAGCGCGGTCTTTCGTCCGATTCCGGGCAGTTTCCCTAACTCGGCAACCGCGTTGTCGAGCAATTGCGAATTATAACTGTTCATATTGCAAAATTACTAATGATTTAGTAATTTTGCAAATAAAAAACACGATGATTGAATATATAAACGGAGAGATAGGAGAGCTTGAGCCGACGCTCGCGGTGCTTGAATGTGCCGGAGTAGGATATGGAATCAACATAACACTGATGGACTATGCGAAACTTCAGCAGCTTAAGAAGGCTAAGCTTTATGTTCATGAGTCTATCCGTGAGGATGCCCATGAACTTTATGGCTTCCTGACGAAACAGAGCCGTGAGCTTTTCCGTCAGCTTATTGGTGTAAGCGGAGTGGGACCTAACACAGCCAGGCTGATACTGTCATCCATGACCGAAGATCAGCTCATTGACTCCATAGCCAATGATAGGCCCGCTGCACTGAAAAGCGTGAAAGGGATCGGAGGCAAGACGGCGCAGAGGATAATTGTAGACCTTAAGGATAAAATAAAAGCCACAGATATTTCGTTAATCTCAAGTACGTCCGTTGTCGGCGAAGCGTTTGACGATGCGGTAGCGGCTCTGACCATGCTTGGTTTCAGTCCTCAGGCAAGCCGTGTAGCGCTCAAGAAACTCTTTACCGAACATCCGGATCTCTCTACGGAAAAAGCCATAAAGCTTGCATTGACAATGCTTTGACGATTCTGCGCGGAGACTTCGGTAAGGACGTCGGATTACTTCAACGACAACAACTTGAGTAAGCGCAAATTCTACATATCACGATTTAGCCGTGTGGCGGTGCTCGTAGGAGTGCTTGCCCTGTCGTTTGCGTGTTTTTCCCAATATATAAAGTCTACAATCGATCCGCCACCACCGCCACCTGTACCTGACACTCAGATAAGAGGCGGGGATTCGGTGAAGACGATCTTTCCCGTTCGTCCTACAGTAGAGATGGAGGCTGAGGATTTCATGGATAAGGAATATCCTGCAGACCTTAAGAATCCCTCAAATATCTCCTCGCATGTGGTCTTTGATCCGGAAACCGGAATGTATATGCTTCACACGCGTCTCGGTGAGAAGGATCTGCTCACGCCTTTCATGATGACTGCCGAGGATTATCATGCCAAGGTCAACAGAGAGGAGATGTATGATTATTTCCGCTCTCAGAATTCAGCCAGTTTCGAGCAGAATGGAAAGGAACCATTCAATATTCTCGACATGAATTTTGCTCTCGGCCCGTTGGAGAAGGTGTTCGGTCCCGGCGGTGTGCGTCTGACTACACAGGGATCCATTCAGATCTCTGCCGGAGTCAAAAGCAACAAGACCGATAATCCGGCCCTGTCGCTGAAGTCAAGACGTAAGACGTATTTCGACTTCAACCAGAAGATTCAGGCCACCATAAACGCGTCTGTCGGCGACAAGATGAAGTTCAACATGAACTACAACACTGACGCTACCTTCAGTTTCGACTCGCAGAAGCTCAAGCTTCAGTATGAGGGAAAAGAAGACGAGATAATCAAGAATATAGAGGCCGGCAATGTCAGTATGACCACCGGGAGCAGCCTTATCCGCGGAGGAACAGCCCTTTTCGGTGCCAAGGCAAAGCTCCAGTTCGGAAAGCTGACCCTGACGGGACTTCTGTCGCAGCAGAATTCAGAATCCAAGACGATCACGACGCAGGGTGGAGTGCAGAGCACGGATTTCGCTATAAGCGCCGCGGACTATGACGCCAACCGCCACTTCTTTCTCAGTCAGTATTTCTATACTAACTATGATAAATTCTGCGAGAAACTTCCATACGTGTCATCAGGCATAAATATCACGCGTATAGAAGTCTGGATCACGAATAAGACACAGAAGTTTGATGAAAGCCGCAACTTCGTGGCTTTCATGGATCTGGGTGAGAATACGCGCCTGGCTACAGACTATTGGACCCCGGATTATACTGTCCCTGTGCCCTCGAACCAAAGCAACAACCTCCTTCAGGTGCTTAAGACTCAGTATCCGGATGCCCGCAACATCAATATGGTGACCGAAGTGCTCAAGCCTCTCAACGCGTATGGGATAGAAGGAGGTAAGGATTTCGAAAAAGTCGAGAGTGCCCGTCTTCTCAACTCAAGTGAATATACACTCAACTCCGCTCTCGGATATATCTCGCTCAAACAGGCACTGAACACAGATGAGGTGCTGGCTGTGGCATTTGAGTATACCTATAATGGCAAAGTATATCAGGTAGGAGAGTTCTCGGGCGATGTGACGTCTACCGGGTCGGCACTCTATCTTAAGATGCTTCGCGGCACGACTGTTTCTCCGCGTCTGCCGATGTGGCAGCTGATGATGAAAAATATCTATAGTCTCGGATCCTATCAGATACAGAAGAAGAATTTCAAATTCAATGTCAAGTTCCTCAGTGATTCCACCGGCATCGAGATTCCGTACCTCCCGGTGGCGAATATCTCGAACAAGCCTCTGATCCAGGTGATGGGTCTCGACCGCATCGACTCCAACGGCGAGTCGGTGAGCGACGGTATCTTTGACTTTATAGAGGGGTATACTATCCAGACTTCCAACGGCAAGGTGATATTTCCCGTGGCCGAACCGTTTGGTTCCAATCTGCGTCGGCAGATTGGCAACGATGCCCTGGCTGACCGGTATGTATATCAGGAACTGTATGATTCTACTCTTGTAGTGGCTAAGCAGTTTGCTGATAAAAACAAATTCACCATGTATGGCCAATACACGTCAGGCCGTGGAAGCCAAATCAATCTCGGTGCGATGAACGTTCCCCGCGGTTCGGTAGTGGTGACAGCCGGAGGTGCTGTGCTCACGGAAAACAGTGACTATACAGTAGACTACTCTATGGGTATAGTGACGATCACAAACCAGAGTATCATAGATTCCGGAACAAATGTCAGTGTCTCGCTCGAAAACCAGTCTATGTTCTCGATGCAGCGCAAGACTCTTATGGGTCTGGATGCCCAGTATCGTTTCAACAAGGATCTTACCATTGGAGGAACGTTGCTTCATTTTGGAGAAAAATCGCTGACCGAAAAGGTCGGAATAGGAGAGGAACTTATCAATAACACCATGATTGGCGCCAACATAAGCTACAACAAGCAGTTTATGTGGCTGACCGATCTTATCAACAAGGTTCCGACCATCAACGCGACCGCACCATCTACGTTCAATCTTACTGCAGAATACGCCCGGCTTATTCCCGCAAAGCAGAAAACGGGTACTAACCAGGGTAGTTCATATGTCGATGATTTCGAGACTTCCCAGACCGGCGTGGATCTAAGGAATCCCTACAGCTGGTTCCTGGCCTCGGTTCCGCAGGACAATTCATCCGATGCCTTGTTTCCCGAGGCTTCGCTCAGCAACAATCCGGCCTATGGTAAGAACAGGGCCCTTCTCGCATGGAATTACATAGACCGCATCTTCACTCAGAAAAACAGCTCGATGATTCCGGGCTATCTGAAAAACGACATCGATCAGCTCACCAGTCCGTATGTGAGGGAAATAAAGGTGCGCGAGATCTATCCGGGCAGGTCTACGACCTACGGAGACGCCAACTATATCCAGACGCTCAACCTCTCCTTCTATCCCAAGGAGCGTGGTCCTTACAACGTGGACGCGGAAAACATCGATTCTGATGGCAATCTCCTTAATCCGGAGAAGCGTTGGGGCGGTATTATGCGGAAGATGGAAAACTCCAATTTCGAGACATCCAATGTAGAATACCTCCAGTTCTGGCTTCTCGATCCGTTTCTTGACAAGAACGCTCCACCGAATCCGGGTGGTGATCTTTATTTCAATTTCGGCGAGATATCCGAGGATATCCTTAAGGACGGCATGAAGAGCTATGAAAACGGTTTGCCGGTAGACGGTAACAATGATTTCATAGAGGAGACCGTATGGGGCAAGGTGTCTAAGCAGAACTCACTGACATATGCGTTTGAGAATGCTCCCGATGCCCGCCTGCTTCAGGATGTGGGCCTTGACGGCATCCCGACGGAGGAGGAGTTTTCATTTCCCACTTATTCTTCCTTTGTCGAGACCTTGAAGACACGTCTGTCGGGCGAGGCTCTTGTGCGCATGCAGGATGACCCGCTGTCGGTGCTCAACGACCCGGCCGGCGACAACTATCATTTTTTCCGCTCTGACTATTATGATGCCCATCATACCTCCATACTCGACCGATATAAGCATTACAACGGAGTCGAGGGCAACTCCCTTTCGCCCGACCAGAGCCCCAATCCCCAGTATCAGTCGAGCCGTGCGGTTCCTGACGTAGAGGATATCAATCAGGATAATACGCTCAATGAGTATGAACGCTATTTCCAGTACCGGGTATCGATCCGTCCGGAGGACCTTGTCGTGGGACGTAATTTCGTGACGGATAAGCAGGTGACGAGATTCACCGACCGTGGTAAGGAAGTGGAAGGTGTGTGGTATCAGTTTAAGATTCCATTGACAAGCCCGGAAAAGGTGGTCGGAGGCATAAGCGATTTCTCTACCATCCGCTTTGCCCGTATCTTCATGACCGGTTTCTCAGAGACAACCCATCTCCGTTTCGGATCGCTCGAACTTGTGAGAGGAGAGTGGCGCGACTATAAGTTCAACCTCAACTCCCGCAACGACTCTCCCGCCGAGGGCGAGGTCGATATGAGCGTGGTCAACATCGAGGAGAATTCCAACCGTAAGCCCGTCAACTATATTCTCCCTCCCGGTGTCACCAGGATTCAGGATTCAAGCAGCGCGGCCGCCACCCAGCTCAACGAGCAGTCGCTCCAGCTGAAACTTTCCGGCATACAGCCCGGAGACGCGAGGGGTATTTATAAGAATACTCAGCTCGACCTCCGCATCTACAAGCGTCTTCAGATGTGGGTTCATGCGGAAGCCGAGGTCGATGACCGTACCAACCTTAAGGACGGTGACTTAGCGATATTCATACGTGTGGGCTCGGATGTTAAGAACAACTATTATGAGTATGAGATACCGCTTGACATAACAGCACCCGGATCCTACAACAATATGTCTTCTGCCGATCGCTGGCTTGTATGGCCGAAAAACAACTTCCTTGATCTTCCGCTGGAGCTCTTCACTTCAACGAAGACGGCACGTAACCGTGCTATGTCGGCCGGGGAGGATGGTGTGGGTTATATCCGTCTCTTCTCTCTCCGCGACCCCAACAACCAGAGGAATACCGTCTCCGTGCTTGGTAATCCCTCGCTCAGCGATGTGCGTACTATGCTTATAGGCGTTCGCAATAAGTCAAATACGGTGAAGGATGGTACTATATGGGTCAACGAGCTGAAGGTCACGGAGTTCAACCAGGAGGGCGGCTGGGCTGCGAAAGTGAACGCCAATCTGTCGATTTCGGATGTGGCGACCGTCAACTTCGCCATGCATAAGGAAACCGCCGGATTCGGAAGCGTCGACCAGGGACTGTCATCCAGACGTCTTGACAATTATGATCAGTATAACTTCTCCGTTCAGGGCAATTTAGGTAAGCTTGTGCCGGAAAAGGTGAAGCTCGCCGCCCCCGTATATTACTCGCGGAGCAGCGAGACATCAACTCCTAAATATAATCCTCTTGATCAGGATATTCTTCTGAAGGATGCCCTGTCGGCTGCTGCCTCGAAGGCTGAGAAGGATTCCATAAAGGGTTATGCGGTCACGAAAAAGACGACTGAGTCTTTTTCGCTTTCAAACATGAGGTTTAACGTGACTTCGAAGAACGCAATGCCATGGGATCCCGCCAATTTCACCATAGCCTTCAATTTCAACAAGCAGCGAAATATGGATCCGACCACGGAATATGAGAATACATCAGACTATCGCGGCTCGTTCCAGTATTCGTATTCTCCATATTTTAAGCCTTATAAACCGTTCTCAAAGCTCAAAGGGAAATCAAAACTGCAGAAATTCCTTAAGGAATGGCAGATTAACTGGCTTTTCAACAACCTGACTTTCTTCACGAGTATGTCGCGTCATTACTACGAGCAGCAGGTTCGCTCGGAGGTTGATGTAGACATGCAGCTTCCTGTCCAGGTCAGCAAGAATTTCCTGTGGGACCGTCAGCTATCGCTCAACTGGAATCTGCTCCAGTCGCTGACTTTCTCCTTCCAGAGCAATACCACGGCGCGCATAGAGGAGACAATCGGAGCTGTCAACAAGAAGCTCTTCCCGGATAAATACAGGGATTGGAAGGATACCGTGATCAATTCAATCAAGGGGCTTGGTACTCCCTGGAACTATAACCAGACGTTTACCGGCAGCTACAAGGCACCTTTCAACAAGATTCCTTTCCTTGACTATCTTACGGCTAACGTAAGCTATACCTCGACATATCAATGGGACCGTGGCACAAAGATACAGGATGTGGAAATGGGTAACACAATCCGGAACCAGTCTACATGGAATGCCGATGCACGCCTCAATTTTGAGACTCTATACAACCATAGCAAGTTCCTGAAGGATATAAACCAGAGATTCTCGGGAAAATCGACAAACCGTAAAAACCTTAACAACAGTAATAAGAAAAATATCAAGAATAAAGGAAATCTTGCATCCGGCGACAAGTCTGATTCAAAGGCCAAGCGGCTTGAGAAGAAGATTCAGCTGTCGGCTGACTCTACGACTGTATTCACACACAATTTCAAGACGAAGGATGTGATTTTTACAGCTACCCTCAACGGTAAGAGATTTGACCTCAAGACAAAACCTATCGATGAAAACAGCGTTGAGATCCTTAACAAAGGCGAGGACATTGTAACGATCATAGCTAAAGAAAAAGTAAAGACAGAAAGGAAGAATATCGGATCAGAGATCCTTCAGCATGGTGTGCGCCTGCTTATGGCACCCCGCAGCTTCTCCATGCGGTGGCGTCAGAGCCATTCGCTCAATCTTCCGTTGTTCTCTCCGAGCGTAGGAGATGTCTTCGGCCAGTCTACAGCTTATGGACCGATGGCCCCGGGTCTCGATTTCGCATTCGGCTTCTATGACGAAAGCTTCGTCGATAAGGCTCTTGACAGAGGATGGCTTCTTACCGACGGGACAAACACCTCTCCCGCGATCTGGAACAAGGGCGAGGAATTCAATTTCGAACTGACCCTCGAACCTATACGCGGATTGAAAATCACGCTTACGGAGAATCTGACCGACAACCGTACGAATCAGGTACAGTTCATGTACAGCGGTATGCCTACATCACGCACCGGCAGCTATACCCGTACGCATGTCGCTCTGAAGACTGCCCTAAAGACATATAAGGCGCAGGATGGCTATAACTCTGAAGCGTTTAATAAATTCCTGCAGTATATTCCTGTCGTCGCCGAGCGTTATGAGGCCCGTTATGCCGGAATGCTCTATCCGGAGACGGGATTTATGGAAGGGAATCCTCTTGCAGGAACCGTATACAATCCGGAAGTGGGCCGTGTAAGCCGCACTTCAAGCGATGTGCTGATCCCCGCTTTCCTCGCTGCCTACAGCGGTATGGACGTGAACAGAGTAAGTCTGAATCTTTTTCCCGGACTTTCTTCCATGCTCCCCAACTGGAAGGTGACATATGACGGCTTTATAAATCTGGGCAATATGAAGAAATGGTTCAAGTCGTTTACCATACAGCATGCTTACAACTGCACCTATTCTACAGGAAGCTATACTTCATATCTCAACTGGGTAGGAGTGGACGGTGACTATGGCTTCACACTTGACGACGGAACTCAGAATCCTATTCCTTCGTCACCCTTCAATGTGTCTTCTGTGGCCATAACCGAGAAATTCAATCCCCTCATAGGCTTCAATGCAACGCTCAACAATGACTTAAAGGTAAATCTGCAGTATACCGACAGCCGTACGCTCAATCTTAACTCGCAGGCAGGCCAGATAGTGGAGACAGCATCCCGCCAGATCACTATAGGAGCAGGCTATAAGATAGCCAACTTTAATAAGATCATTAAGATCGGAAGCCGTCAGGGAGGTGTAAGCAATGATCTTTCGATTGATCTGGATCTGAATTTCGCCAACAATTCAAGTCTGATCAGGCGTATAGAGACAGCATACACTCAGGCTACGCAGGGCACGCGCTCCTTCTCGCTCAACTTTATGGCAAGCTATGTGTTAAGCCGACGCATCACGCTGGCCGCGTTCTTTGACCATCAGGTGAATACTCCTCTTGTGTCCTCCACGGCATTTCCCACATCCAACAGCAATTTCGGTGTATCTATCAATATGTCGCTTGCTCGTTAGTGGATGCGTTAATAAGGATAAAAGGACTTAAAAAATATTAAAAATATGTTGTACAACATATTTTTTAAAACAATTCAAAAACGACTTACGTTATATTATATGAAATGAATTTTATGGGAATAGAGATTCCCGACAATGTAAAGTTAAAGGTTTCGGCCTGATTTCAGAAGGATAGAGCGATAGATGTTCTTTAGAATCGGGCGGCTTGAATACCCATTTATTCAGGTTGTAAAGACCGAAACACCCCGGATACTCTCCTTGATCGGCACTATGCATGATCTTTCCGGGTATGTCTAACCAAAAGTTGTTTATATGAATTTTAAACTCAAAAGCGCGGGAGTTCTCGTGGCTGCGGTTGGCACGCTTTGGCTGACATCTGCTGTTTCCACTAAGAATGTACCGCTTGAGGTGGGCAATCAGGCACCTGAGATTTCAATTACCGGTAGTAATGGAGAGTCACTTCTTCTTTCCAGTCTGAAAGGTGATGACGTAATTGTCAATTTCTGGAGTGTTAAGGATGCGGAGAGCCGTATTTCAAATGTCCGCCTCTCGAGAGAAGCCGAGAAAACCGGTGCGAAATACATCGGAATGTGTATTGACTCAGATCGGAAGCTTGCCGCGGAGGTAATGAAAGCCGACAAAGTCTCAACCGATAATCTTTATTTCGCCGACCGTCAGGTGACAGACGAATATCAGCTGGCAAAAGGAACTCGGACAGTCAAAATCGACCCTTACGGCATTGTAGCCGCAATTGAATGAAAAAAGCATCCCGATTCGGGATGCTTTTTTTTACTTCAATGAACCCAACTGGCATGCAATTTGTTAAATAATCGAAAAACACAAAAACAAATACTTATGAACTTCAATAATTTCACAATTAAATCGCAGGAAGTCATTCAGAAAGCGATTGACTATACTCAGCAGGCAGGGCAGCAGCAGATCGAGCCTGTGCATATCCTGAAAGCGATCATTTCAGAAAGTGAGACTATTGTCAACTTCATCTTCCAGAAACTTGGAGCCAACCTCAACGCCGTGAACATGGCGATTGAAGCCGACATAAAGTCTCTTCCGAAAGTCAGCGGTGCCGACGTAGTTCTGAGCCGCGAGTCGAACGAGGCCATGCGTAAGGCCCAGGACTTCTCTAAGAAGAACGGCGACGAATATGTGTCGGTCGAGGCCATGCTTATGGGTATTCTTCAGACAAAGTGCAATGCATCACGTATCCTGAAGGATGCCGGCGTGACGGAAAACGGACTTGACGCAGCAATCAAGGAGCTTCGAAAAGGTAATAAGGTGACAGGACAGAGTGCCGAGGAATCCTATCAGGCACTCAGCAAGTATGCGATCAACCTCAACGACCGCGCCCGTAACGGAAAGCTTGATCCTGTTATCGGCCGTGACGAGGAAATCCGCCGTGTGCTCCAGATCCTTTCAAGAAGGACAAAGAATAATCCTATGCTCGTCGGTGAGCCGGGTACCGGCAAAACGGCCATTGCGGAGGGACTTGCTCAGCGAATCGTGCGCGGTGACGTGCCGGAAAATCTTAAGTCGAAGCAGATATTCTCACTCGACATGGGTGCGCTCGTAGCCGGCGCCAAGTATAAAGGCGAGTTTGAGGAGCGTCTGAAGGCTATCGTAAACGAGGTGACTCAGAGCGATGGCGAGATCATCCTTTTCATCGATGAGATCCATACACTTGTCGGTGCCGGAAAGGGCGAGGGCGCTATGGATGCCGCCAATATCCTTAAGCCTGCGCTTGCGCGCGGCGAGCTCCGCAGTATCGGTGCCACAACACTTGACGAATTCCAGAAATATTTTGAGAAAGACAAGGCCCTTGAGCGTCGTTTCCAGAAAGTAATGGTAGACGAGCCGGATGAGCTTGCAGCTATCTCCATACTCCGTGGCCTTAAAGAGCGTTATGAAAACCACCACAAGGTGCGTATCATGGACGAGGCGATCATAGCGGCTGTTCAGCTCAGCGTGCGCTACATCACCGACCGTTTCCTGCCTGACAAGGCCATCGACCTCGTGGACGAGGCTGCCTCAAAACTACGTCTTGAGATGGACTCCATGCCGCAGGCTCTCGATGATGCGACACGTAAGATCCAGCAGCTTGAGATCGAGCGTGAGGCCCTTAAGCGTGAGGACAACCAGTATCGTCTGAAGGAAATCGACGAGGAACTTGCCAATATCCGCGATACACAGAAGGCGCTGAAGGCAAAATGGCAGGCCGAGAAGAACGAGATCGACAAGATTCAGCAGAATAAGATCGATATAGAGCAGCTTAATATCGAGGCCGAGCGTGCCGAGCGTGAAGGCGACTACGGTAAGGTTGCCGAGATACGTTACTCTAAGATCAAGCAGAAACAGGATGAGATAGCGGCCACCCAGGAGAAGCTGCGTCAGCTTCAGGGTGAGAGCGCAATGATAAAAGAGGAGGTTGACGCCGAGGATATTGCCGAGGTTGTAAGCCGCTGGACCGGAATCCCTGTCAAGAAGATGGCCCAGAGCGAGCAGGAGAAATTACTGCATCTGGAAGAAGAGCTTCACAAGAGGGTAGTGGGTCAGGAAGACGCCATCCGTGCCGTCAGCGAGGCTGTCCGCCGTTCGCGTGCAGGTCTTAACGACCCGCGTCGTCCTCTCGGCTCGTTTATCTTCCTCGGTACCACCGGTGTTGGTAAGACGGAGCTTGCAAAGGCTCTTGCCGAATATCTCTTCGACGACGAGGATATGATGACACGTATCGATATGTCGGAATATATGGAGAAGCACTCCGTGAGCCGTCTCGTAGGAGCGCCTCCGGGATACGTAGGCTACGAAGAGGGTGGTCAGCTCACCGAGGCAGTGCGCCGCAAACCTTACAGCGTAGTGCTCTTCGACGAGATCGAGAAAGCCAATCCGGATGTATTCAACATCCTTCTTCAGGTGCTCGACGACGGTCGACTGACCGACAACAAGGGACGTTTCATTAACTTCAAGAACACTATTATCATCATGACCTCCAACGAGGGATCGCCGATCATACGCGAGAACTTCAAGGGCTTCGATGAGAAGAAGGAGGATGAACGTGAGAATATCATCTATCAGACGAAGCAGGACGTATTGGATCTGCTTAAGATGAAGATTCGTCCGGAATTCCTTAACCGTATCGACGAGATTGTGATGTTTACTCCGCTCAATAAGAAGGAAATCGAGGAGATCGTCGGCATTCAGGTGCGTGGTGTTCAGAAGATGCTTGAGTCCAATGGTGTCAAGCTTGAGGTCACCAAGCCTGCAATGGAACTCCTTGCAGAAGACGGTTACGATCCGGAATTCGGTGCCCGTCCTGTGAAGCGTACCATCCAGCGTCTGGTACTCAATCAGCTCGCAAAGGATATTCTTGCACAGAAGGTCAATCGCGATCATCCGATCGTCATAGACGTCAAAGACGACCAGCTCGTCTTCCGCAACTAAGACTTTGCTTAATGCTTAATGCACAATGCATAATTCATAATTAAATCCTCGCGGTTTTAAGCGGCGAGAGATGATAAATACAGAAAGAGCCTATCGATTGCGGTAGGCTCTTATTGTATTCCCGCTGCTAACGACTCAAAGATGAAATCTTTTTTTACCGAGTGTTATCTTTAGAAACAATTCAAACGAAAAAGACGTTATACATGTATATACTTCTCAGTCTGTTTAATATTGGAACTGATAACCAGCTATGATAAATTTCCCATTAAAAGAAATCAGATCATATCTTTCTACTGTGCCTGTTGATAGGGCATGGCTTTTCGGTTCATTCGCACGGGGTGAAGAAACTGAAAACAGCGATATAGACCTCCTTGTGCAATTTACACAAGGCGCTAAGCTGGGGTGGCAGTACTTCCATATTATTAATGATCTTGAATCGTTAGCCAAGAGAAGGGTAGATCTTGTAGAGCTCTCCACGCTTGATCCTTTTGTTGCACCCTTTGTCAATAATGAACGAATACTAATATATGAGAGAACCGCTTAGAGACCAACTCAGATTAATCCATATTGTAGAGGCTTGCGACAGGATAAGATCATATTTCCCGAATGATGTAATCCCATTGTTGGACTCAAAATCAATAAATCAATAGTTCTCGCAAATTAAAAGGTTTCGGATAGTGAAGTGCACCGGACGTTTTCCACTAATCGGTGTTGAGGATGTTTTCGTAAAAAAGCCCTGACCGGTTGGGTCGAGGGCTTTAAATGTATCTGATTGTTGGGGATTACTGGATGGTGGTCTCCGGAGCTACGGAAGTCTCGGAGCGACGTTTCGCTTCCCATCCGAGTGCTGAAGCGCCAAGCACGGCTGCATC
>JAIEBK010000016.1:0-19228 GCA_029070945.1 Muribaculaceae bacterium | reverse complement strand
GTCTCCGGAGCTACGGAAGTCTCGGAGCGACGTTTCGCTTCCCATCCGAGTGCTGAAGCGCCAAGCACGGCTGCATCGCTCTCCTTCAATTCTGAAATAAGAATCTGGGTCTTTCCCCGGAAAATCGGCATCACATTTTTCTCAAATGCTTCCTTAAGAGGCTTCAGAAGAAGGTCTCCGCTCTTCGCAAGGCCACCGAAAAGGATGATAGCCTGAGGGGATGAGAAGGCAACCATATCAGCAAACGCCTCACCGAGAATCTTGCCTGTATATTCGAAAATTTCCTTTGCGATCTTATCGCCCGCCATAGCGGCATCGTATACATCTTTAGAGGTGATATCCTCAATGTCGATGTTGCGGAGCACGGATGGTTCCTGACGGATTTCAAGGAACTCGCGAGCCGTACGTGCCACACCTGTAGCAGAGCAGTATGCTTCAAGACAACCTGTGCGTCCGCAGCCACACATACGACCGTTGTTGCGTTTCATCACAAGATGACCGAGCTCTCCGGCATTACCATCATGTCCGTAGACCATCTGGCCGTTGATAACAATTCCTGAACCAACACCTGTGCCGAGGGTGATCATGATGAAATCCTTCATGCCTCGTGCCGCGCCATATGTCATTTCTCCGAGAGCGGCTGCATTCGCGTCGTTGGTGACCGCAACGGGAATTCCTCCGAAAGCCTCGCTTACTTTTTCAGCAAGTGGAATCACAGGACCCCAGGGGAGGTTTGGCGGATTAACGATCTCGCCCGTATAGTAGTTGGCGTTAGGAGCGCCGATGCCGATACCCTGTATCTTGTCCTCGGCATCGTTGAGACGAAGCAGACGCTCTACGGCTGAATGCAGTTCTGCAACATAGTCGTCAAATTCTGCATGCTTCTTGGTCTTGATGGAGTCGCTGGCGATCACCTGGCCGCGAGCGTCGACGATACCGAACACGGTATTTGTGCCGCCGATGTCTACTCCCAATACATATGGTTTGGTCATTAGAATTATTATTTAAGGTTTAACATTAATTGAATTGTTTTGGGGTTAATGAGGAGTTTTCTGATGTATTAACAAACGAACGTGCTCAAGTTTTATCAAAATAGAAAATAATATTTCTGAAATGAAGTTAAAAAGTAAAGCACCTCACCTGTGATTTATTATATACTCGGAGATAAGACTATATATATCAACCTCTTCTGCCATTCCAAGCTCGTATAGAAGTTCTTTGTGAGTGTTAAGGGTGTATAGGTCCTTTCTGGCAGCCGGGCCTGTCTGCGCATCCTTGGCAGGGAGGCTCCGGAGCTTGGCAATCGTTTCCTCTACGAGGGGTTGTATGATTTTTGAGTCAATCCCTGATTCCGACAGTATCTTCTGGCTTATGCCGATCATCGCGTTGGTGAAGTTGCAGGCAAATGTCCCGCAAAGATGCACTTTCCGTCTTTTTTCACTATCTGCCTTTTCTATATGAGTGAATCCGTATTCCCGCGCACAGTCCTCGATCCTTCCCGAAGTCTCATAATCGCATCCTTCAATAAGCAGCGGTATGGACGAGGGCGGGAGTGGACGAGCCTTACTGATGGTCTGGAAAGGATACATCACTCCATATCCCTTGCATTCTATGCATGAAAGGGCTTCCATTCCTACGCTTCCCGTAGTATGCACTACTATACCCTCTACCGCGGGAAACCGCTCTGCTACCTCCCTGACCACAGAGTCACTGACGGATATTATGTATAAGTCGGCATCTGAAGGCATGTTTTCAAGAGTACGGGGCGATATGGGTTCGGTTTCAAATATTCTGGCGAACTGTGTGCCTACATTCCCTGTGCCTATTACGGCAACCTTCATCCTGTCAGAATTCATCTTTCAATAAATTGTAGAGCTGGTGCACGGGCAATCCCATCACATTGTAGAAACTTCCGTCGATACGGGCCACTGCGGCACACCCGATCCATTCCTGGATGCCATATGCGCCGGCCTTGTCGAGAGGACGGTATTTCTCAACATACCATGCGGCCTCTTCTCTTGTAAGCGGTGCGAAAGTCACTTCTGTAGTGGTAGTGAAACTGATGATTTTCTCCTTTGTGGCCACGCACACTCCGGAAGCGACTGTATGTGTCCGACCCTGCAGCTGCATAAGCATATCGACAGCGTCAGCCTCATTCTTGGGCTTGCCGAATATCCTGCCGTCAAGGATCACCACCGTATCGGCGGTGATCACCATCTCGTTGCCCTTTATGTCTTCAGCATATGCCTTTCCTTTAAGTCGGGAAAGGAACTCCGCCACCTCGATGGCCGGCATATCGGCAGGATAGGACTCGTCGATACCTTCCTTCACTTTTATTTCAAACGGGATGTCAAGCATTCCGAGCAGTTCCTTCCTTCTCGGCGATTTGCTTGCCAGCACCACATTGTATTTACTTATATTATCAAGCATTAGAAAATATTCTCAATTCTGGATTCATCAATTATTTGAGCGGTATGAACGCCACTTTTCCAATAGTTCTGTCATGTCAGGCGGTATAGGGCATTCGAAATCCATCTGTTCGCCTGTGCGTGGATGCCTGAATCCCAGGGTTCTTGCATGAAGGGCCTGACGCGGGCAGGTCTGAAAGCAGTTTTCTATAAACTGCCTGTATTTGGCGAAAGTCGTACCTTTAAGGATTCTGTCACCTCCATATCGGGCATCATTGAAGAGAGGATGCCCTTTCGAGAGCATATGGACCCTTATCTGGTGTGTCCTTCCCGTCTCAAGCTTGCATTTCACGCAAGTCACATATCCGAATCTTTCGATCACCTCATAATGTGTCACTGCATGTTTTCCGATCTCCGGATCATCGAAGACGGCCATCTGAAGTTTGTTGCGTGGATTACGGGCTATGTTTCCTACAATAGTACCCTTGTCCTCGTCGAAATCCCCCCACACCACGGCAACATACTCCCGCCTTGTAGTCTTATTGAAGAACTGTAATCCCAGATCGGTCTTTGCTTCAGGAGTCTTAGCAATCACGAGCAGCCCGCTTGTGTCTTTGTCGATCCTGTGTACAAGACCAAGTCTTGGATCGCTCACGTCGTAGTCTGGATTATCCCTGAAATAATACGCCAGAGCGTTTACAAGTGTCCCGTGATAGTTGCCGTGTCCGGGATGCACTACAAGCCCGGCCGGTTTATTGACCACCATCACGTCAGCATCTTCGTATACAATGTCAAGCGGAATATCTTCCGCGATGATTTCAAATTCATAACGGGGTCTATCCATCACGATGCTGACGACATCGAGAGGTTTCACCTTATAGCTTGACTTTACCGGTTTGCCGTTGACGATAATACATCCTGCGTCTGCAGCCTGCTGAATGCGGTTGCGCGAAGTCTTTGTCATACGGTCTACGAGAAACTTGTCGACCCTTAGGAGCTGCTGACCCTTGTCTGCCTCAAACCTGAAGTGTTCATACAGTTCCCTGCCGTCTTCAGTCACATAAGACGGCACATCCTCACCGACGGACTCAATCAAGTCCGTCTCTATCTCCAATTCCTCTGGTATACCTGTATCGTCTTCCTTCATCATAAACTGATCAGTAGTATTCATACGACTCGTTTTCCGTGGCTTGCGCCTCTTCAATCTCATAAGTCTCGCCGCCACTCTCGGATTCCGACAGGATCGGTTGTGGAATCACATTATAGCCCGGATCCAGGTCATTCTGCAGCGAGTCGCGGACAGCCTCAAGGTTTCCGTCGAATACTTCCATTACAATACGTGCGTTGACCGGAATCTTCTGCATCTTCTTAACGACTTTTCCGTCGGCATATATCTTCGATATGCAGTCGTTCTCTCCCAATATCTTGATGACTCTGATATTTTTGAATCCGAGTTCTTCAAGCCGTGCCTTTCCCTGACGGAAAGATGTGGATTTCAGCGCATCCTCGCGTGGATTATTGTCATCATCGATTACCACCTCCTTAGGATGCACTGCGTTTATATAAAGGAAAATCTTACGCCCAGGCTTTACTATGGAGTTTGATTTAGGAAATTGTTCGATGACGTATCCCGGTTTCTCGTCTTCCTTATAAAGCGAGTCACGGATATCGACCTTGAATCCTTTGGCATGAAGTATCTCTATCGCCTGGGTATACGACATCTTCTCAACACCGGGCACGACGCTGCTTTCTCCATGGCGGGTGAAGATAGCGAAGGAGAAGTAGAGAATACCCAGTCCGGCGACCGCCACCATCACGATGATTATTAAGTTTGTGAGCACAGGGTGCTCCGAGATAAAACCTTTTTCCTTCATCTTTATTTTTTTATGAATACATATCGTCATCTTTGCTGACAACGATGACGACACCGATAATGATGAAAACTTGTTTCAGACTTCAAAGTTAATAATTTTTTACGTAAAAATCATCGTTGTTTCCAATTTTTTTATTAACTTTGCATGCTAAATGCGCGCATAGCGTCTTAGTCAGAGTACTCATTGATACGTATAAATGAAAAGACTTCTCAAGTTTTGTATGCTTTACACTCTCGCGGCCATTGCGATGACGTCGTGCGGAGAGTATAATAAGGTGCTCAAAAGCACTGATATGCAATATAAGTTCGAGTATGCTAAGAAAGCATATGAGAATCGTAAATATATGCAGGCCATAACACTCCTGCAGGATCTTCAGAATCCGATGCGCGGCACGGAAAATGGCGAGGACGCCATTTTTCTACTTGCCATGTCTTATTTCGAAAACAAGGATTATCTTAATTCCGGTATATACTTTAAAAACTACTATCAGAGATATCCTCGCGGCAAATACGCCGAGCTGGCGCGGTTTTACTGCGGATATGGATATTATCTCGATTCTCCGGAGCCTCAGCTTGACCAGACGCTGACGTTAAAGGCGATAGAGGAGCTTCAGGGCTTCCTTGATTATTTCCCTAACAGCGATAAGGCCGGACTTGCGAAAAACTCCATATTCGAGATGCAGGACAAGCTTACACTTAAGCAGCTTCAGAACGCACAGCTCTACTACAACCTCGGTAATTTCCTCGGCAACAACTATGAGTCGTGCGTCATCACTGCAAAAAATGCTCTTAAGGAATTTCCATATTCCAAATACCGGGAGGATTTCGAGATGCTCATACTGAAGGCGAAATTCCAGCAGGCTAAGAATTCAGTGGCAGAAAAGAGTGAAGACCGCTATCGCGACGTGATAGATGAATACTACTCCTTCATAAACACTTATCCGGAGTCGAAAAATCTGTCCGAGGCAAGGTCGATATTCAATATTGCTTCAAAACATATAGGAGAGTAAAAACTCTGTTGAATACTCTTCATCGTTAGATTAAAACCACATCTATCCACATACGTAAATCATAATTGCATATTATGGACTACAAGAAGACCAACGCACCGCTTACCACAGTGACCCGCGATATGATCGCTATGGCGGAGCAGACAGGAAATGTATACGAGACAGTATGCATTATCGGTAAACGCGCCAACCAGATTGCCGTAGAGCTTAAAAAGGAACTTGAGAAAAAGTTAGCTGATTTCGCTTCTACAGATAATCTGGAGGAAGTTTCAGAAAACCGTGAGCAGATCGAGATTTCACGATTCTACGAAAAACTTCCGAAACCGACTCTCATCGCTACTCAGGAATATCTTGAGCATAAGCTATATTTCTCCAATCCTCTTAAGGAGCGCGAGAAACTCAACGACTGATGAGGCTCCTTATCTTTAATCCGGAAACTGAATACGCCCTCGCTTCGGGGGCGTCTTTTTATACTCCTCCTGCAAGGGTGGAACGCCTCAGGCGTGAGCTCCAGCTTCTTCCCGAAGTCTGGGCTGCTCCCGGAGATAGGATACTGGTGGATGATACAGAATCCCTTTCATCATGTTTCCCTCTTGTGACCTGGGGGGAACTCGCTTCTCTTTTTAAGGAGTTTCCTGATATCGTCATTGAGCCTTGGGGCTGGAATCCGGCACTCGTGCGAAGGTTTCTTGATTCAGGAGTTCCTTCCGAATATCTTCCTGACACTGAAACCATAGCGAGAATAAGGGCTCTCGCTCACCGACGCACTACCATTGCCCTGAATAATCTATGGAATGAGACTGTCGACTCCGGATTCCGGGTGGATGTCCCATCCGAACTGCATTCCATAGAGGAATGTATGTTTTATTATAAAGCCAATCCGGGATGCTGGATGAAGGCTCCGTGGAGTTCGAGCGGCAGAGGAGTCATTAACACGGCGGCCGATATGAACGATATGCTTGTGGAGCAATGGTGTCGCGGTATTCTGCGTCGTCAGGGATCTGTGATGGGGGAGACGGGGGCCGTACGCAAGGCCGATTACGCTACGGAATGGCGCATGTCGTCAGGCGAGCTATACTTCATAGGACTCTCTTCCTTTTCCACTTCCAATCGTGGAAAATATATATCCAACGATCCTATCAGCCAGGTGGATATGAAAGAGCGGTTTAATGCGATATCCTTAATTCCCATAGATGAGGTGGTGGCGAATCAGAAAGTAATTCTGCAGGAGATTCTGAAGGGTTATGATGGTTTGTTCGGTGTAGATATGATCATACAGCATGACGGGCGAATACGTCCGTTTGTCGAACTAAACCTAAGACGTACAATGGGGATGCTGCACTGCAAGGGATGCTGACAGCGACAGAAAGCCTTTCTGAAAGAACTCGCTGCCGTAATCTCTCTTCCTCAGAATTGCCCCGCCGTATACTACAATATCGATATCTACCGGCACGTCTCCCAGGGCTCGCGCCGCGGAGTCTCTTCCGCAGGCTGTCTCATAATCCTTACAGATCCTTTCCAGTTCAGACGGAGTCTTGTCCGTTCGTCCGGACGCCACTGCATTCATGTATTCCCTCATTCCTCCATGACAGTCCGGAGTGGCATAGATGGGGGAATGTCTGAAATCGCGGAGAATTCCTGACAGCCATTCAAGTCCGGCTGATACATTATCCACTCTGTCACCGCAATTCGAACCGATACACAATATGACTTCCGTCTTCTCAGAAAGAATCATTCCTTTTTCAATGTGATGAGTGTTATTTCAGGATTGCTTGCTCCGATCCTGAAAGGGATTCCGACCTCTCCGGCGCCTATGTTGACATAGAGCGAGGGTTTGTCAAGACTTCTTTCAAGTCTGTCAGTCGAATCCGGATTTCCGAAATCCTCGATTCCTCCGGTTTCGTTCTCTGTGTAAAAACCTCCCCATGTCTGATATCTGAAGGACGAGGGAGAAAATCTTCTGCCGAAAATATCAAAACACATCTGCATGGCATGTGTGTGGCCGGAGAGGCTGATATCGATATTCGATGTTTTCCTCACTTCCTGCACCCAATGTTCCGGATTGTGTGTGAGCAGAATCTTGAAATTGTTATCCCTCAGGTTGTGTATGCTGTCGGCCGGATAGGCTTTCTGAAGGTCGCCGGATCCTACAAATGGTGGTTCTCCCCAGTTCTCCACTCCCAGAAGAGCGATCGAATCGCTCCTTCCGGCGCGTTCTCGCCTTATAAAGGAGTGGGAGTTGTTGAGCATTGTCCATCCGGCTTCTGCCTGAATCTTTTTCAGATTGTCGAGATTATTCTTTTTCTCATCAGCTGAAGGCCAGTCGATATAATCCCCGTAATCATGATTGCCAAGAATGGAATACACTCCGTCGGTGGCTTTAAGATCGGATAGAACCTTTTGGAAAGGTTTGAGCTCGTCGGCCTTCTGGTTTACGATATCGCCGGTAAATACAATAAGATCCGGCTTGAGATTATTGATGGAATCGACCAACTCAGTAAGGAATCCGGTGTCTGTACCCCATGTGCCGAGATGAAGGTCGGAGATCTGGACTATCTTATAGCCGTCAAAGCTGTCGGGCAAACGACCGGAACTTACGGTTAGTCTGACTGTCTGTATATGCGTGCGGGTATATAGTATCCCATGCCAGATCAAAGCGAACCCTATGATTGCAGTCGTCACTCCGATATAATTCATCCATCTCCATCTTCGCATCCGGAAGATAAGCGGAATCCTGCCGATTATGGAGCAAAGGCAATATGTTGCTTTAGGGATATAAATGCTAAGATAGACCGTCAGCATCCACATCACAGTATATACTCCACTGTCGGGACTTCTTCGGGGAAGGGCTACTGTGACTCCGAGGAAGATCCAGAGCAAGATAGAAGATATGGCATAGGCTTTGCTCCATCCCCACCGTTTTCGGGATTTTCCCTGTCTGATATCCGCCCATATGTATAAGTCAGCAAAAATACTGACTACAAAAAGCGAGATAATAGCGGCTAAAGGCAGTCTCATTACTCAAAACCTCCCAATATGGATTTAAGTTTGTTTTTAAGAGGATTTGCATACATGATCAGTATCATTTCCTTCATAAACTCTCTTTCATCCTCAGTTATGTCCTCCACATCGATCTTCGTAAGCTGGCTGTCGAAATAGGCGAGGTATCGGGCCTTCTCCTCATCCGTGTATTTATGCGCGAATCTATCGGTATTGTGGAGTGAATCATACGCCACATAGTTGATGGGAAAGATCTCATATCCCCTGTGGATCGCAGAGTCGATCAACGCGCAAACGTATTTTGCTGCCTTGTTGGTGTCTTTGAATTCGCCTATCTCGTCAATCCTTACATTAATACGGGGTGTAAGCTGGAAATGCACTTTCCCCTTGAATTTCAGCAGACCTATCTCCATGGAGAAGAGATCGTCTTTCTGAGACTTCTTGAAGTCAGGATTCCTTCGCCTCATCAGGAATTCCTTAACCTTCAGGTAGTCGTTCGGATCATACTCATAGCTGATGGAAACGGGCATTATGTTGATTTCCTTGATCTTATTCATGAAAGTACCCTGTCCGCCCATCGAAAGCATCTTGATTACCGCTTCCTGAGTGTGGTCGCTCGAGTCTTTGGCCCTTCCTTCACGCTGCGCGATCCATATAGACTCATGCTTTTCCATGATGGCATAGTGAATGTAGGCCGAGAGTTTCTTTGCAGCCTCCAGTCCTTCGCGAAGACCGGTATTCCTTTTCACGATAAAGCTGTTGTTGAGTCTGACCAGATCGGATATCCAGTCAAACACAAGAAGATTGTTGCCTATAGCGACTTCCGACGTAGGCCAGCCTCTTCTTAAAAAGGTAAGATTCAGAAACGAGGCATCAAGCACAATGTCTCTATGATTGGTGATGAAGGTATAGTTGAGTGCCGGATTGAAATACTTGGCTCCTCCTAAGGTAATGCCTGAGGTAGTGGTCTTGCCGAGCATTTCAAGAAAAGGAAACATAATCCTGTGCTGAAAATCATGTCTGTTGCCGGTTCTCTTCAGTTCCTCCATAAGGGCCGGAATGTCTTCCTTCGGCATCACATAGGATATTGCATGAAGAAATCCCGGATCTTTCATAAGTTTATCCAGAATCGTGCGGAAGACCGAGTCATCGTGAGGAGCTATATCGCTGAAATCGAAATCCTTGTTTGTCATCTCAACACTTCTTGTATTTTGGGTTGGCCTTTGAAGACCTCTCGCTTTCAAATTAGTTTTGTTTTCTCGCATAAGGCTTTTTCACCTTATGTGCAAAATTACAAAATTATTCCGATTCCTCAAAATCAAATTCATCACATTGCCCTCTTTTTTAAGACTTTTATCATAAATTAGAATTTAGATGCCCGTCTGTAAAGTACAATTCCAATTATGAGATACACGATATTGGGAATCTGCATGGCTACCGCGGGAGATGTGTATCCGTTGATGGCAAAGGATGAAGTGATGGTGCTGAAGAGTATATAGCTGAAACTTAATGCAAGACCGACGCCTATATTTATACCCATTCCTCCCTTTACCTTTTTCGATGACAGTGACATTCCTATCAGTGTAAGGATGAAAGCGGCGGCTGTCTCGGCAAGTCTCTTTTCCTTCTCTATCTCGAAATTCTTGATATTGGCGACTCCCCGCATCTTCTGTTTCCTGATGTATTCGGTCAGTTGCGGAGTGGTCAGCATTTCCTGGTCGTTTGATGCTATAAGAAAGTCTTTCGGCTCGATCGGAATAATACTGTCTAATGTCACACCCTTTCGGATCTTCTCGTTCATACCATCGAAATCCCTGATCATGTAGTCTCTCAGCTTCCAGTGATACTGGCGTGTGGTGTCGTATTCAACGGATGACGCTGTAAGACGCGAGACGATAGCCTTGTCGTCGAATTTGTCGAGAGAGAATCTGTATCCCTGCTTCGTGGTGTTGTCAAACCTTCCGAAATAAGCCACTTCGCCGGGTCTGACCATCAGCTGGATATTGGATCCGTATGCAACCGCCTTGTTTCTTACGTATTTATTGGTATATGCGATTCTCTTTACGTTGGTAGGAGGAATGAGATAGTTGGACAAGGCGAATGTCATGGCAGCGATAATGGCGGCTCCGATCATGTATGGACGCAGCAGCCTCCGGAATGTTATGCCGCTTGAGAGCATGGCTATGATTTCCGAATTGTCAGCAAGCTTGGTCGTGAAGAAAATCACAGATATGAAGACGAAGAGAGGGGAGAGCTGATTGGCAAAGTATGGGAGGAAGGATGCGAAATAGTCAAAAAGTGTCTCTTTCAGCGGTGCGGTGAGGAATGCGTCAAGCTTCTCCGTCGTGTCGAACATTGCGATGACAAGCAGCAGTAGCAGAGTGGCGAGGAAGTAGGTGCCTAAGAATTTACCAAGTATATACCTGTCGATAATAGGAATGAAATTACCGGGTTTAAAACGGAATCTTTTTTTCTTGGATTTGCTTTCTTTCTCGTCTTTTCCTTCCGTACCGGGTCCCGAAATATCCTCACTCCTGTCTTCTGTATGGTCTGGTACGCCGGCGGAGACCACATCTTCCGATGTAGTCTCTTCCAGCGAGAATATTTCTTCCTTATCTTCTGCCATCCTGATATGCATTCGGTTTTACGAACTTTAAGTTCATAATCGTCGGGTGACTCTTTCCACCATATCTTTTTTCCAGGATTGAAAGTCTCCGGATATAATGTGCTTCCGGGCTTCCCCGACAAGCCAGAGATAGAATCCCAGATTATGTATGCTCGCAATCTGCATGGCCAGAAGCTCGCCGGCGATGAAGAGATGTCTGACATAGGCTTTCGAGTAGACCTCGTCGACGTATGTAGGGCCGCCCGGATCGAGGGGTGTGAAATCGTCGGCCCATTTCTTATTCCGCATGTTCATTATGCCGTTGCGGGTGAAGAGCATTCCGTTGCGGCCGTTGCGGGTAGGCATGACGCAGTCCATCATGTCGATTCCCCTGTCTATTGCCTCGAGGATATTGGCCGGTGTGCCGACTCCCATGAGATAACGGGGACGGTCTTGCGGAAGGATGTCGTTGACGATTTCTATCATCTCATACATCTTTTCGGTTGGCTCGCCGACAGCCAGACCGCCGATTGCATTGCCGTCGGCGTCAAGGTCTGCGACGAATTTCGCCGCTTCCCTTCTAAGATCCGGATATACGCATCCCTGCACGATCGGGAAAAAGGTCTGGCGATAGCCGTAAAGTCCTTCTGTTTCCCTATATCTGTTCCATCCTCTTTGAAGCCATCTGGTGGTCAGCCCCAGAGATTTTTTCGCATATTCATAGTCCGAGTCGCCCGGCGGGCATTCGTCAAGAGCCATCATTATATCCGCTCCGATCACCCGTTGGATATCTACGACGCCTTCCGGAGTGAAAAGGTGTTTGCTTCCGTCGATATGGCTTCTGAAGTATGCACCCTCTTCAGTGAGTTTCCGGTTTCCGGAAAGAGAGAATACCTGAAATCCTCCCGAGTCGGTCAATATAGGTTTTTCCCAACCGTTAAACTTATGAAGGCCCCCGGCCTCGCGTAATATTTCAAGTCCCGGTCTGAGATACAGATGATATGTGTTGCCAAGTATGATCTGCGCCTTGATATCGTTACGTAGCTCGTGCTGATGCACGGCTTTGACACTTCCGACAGTTCCGACGGGCATGAAGATCGGAGTCTGTATGGCTCCATGTCCCGTCATGATAAGACCTGCCCTGGCTGAAGAGCCGGGGCAGGTATGCTCAAGCGTGAAGTCAAGTGCTCTCACTTTATGATGCCATGCTTTTTGAATACTTTCTGAATGGCTTCGAGCGAACGTGTCACCTGATCTTTCGTATGTGTTGCCATCAGTGAGTAGCGGATGAGGGTGTCCTGTGGAGCTACCGCAGGCGAAACCACCGGATTTACGAATACTCCCTCCTCAAGAAGGTCGCGGGTCACAGCAAATGTCTTATAGTCGTCGCGAATGAAGAGCGGAATGATCGGAGTGGATGTGTGTCCGATCTCGCAGCCCATGGCTCTGAAATTTTCAAGAGCGTAGTTGGTTATGTCCCAAAGGTGCTTCTGACGCTCAGGCTCGCTAAGCATTATATCCATGGCGGCAAGTGCTGCGGCTGTGGATGCCGGAGTGATTGATGCCGTGAAGATATAGCTTCTTGAGTGATGGCGTAGGAAATTTGTGATCTCCTTATCGGTGGCGATAAATCCTCCGAGCGATGCAAACGACTTGGAGAACGTTCCCATAATCAGATCAACGTCTTTTGTGAGGCCGAAATGGTTCACAACGCCACGTCCTCCTTCTCCGAAAACACCGATACCGTGCGCCTCATCTACCATGAGGCTCGCATCGTATTCCTTGGCAAGCCTTACCATCTCAGGCAGATTCGCCACATCACCCTCCATCGAGAATACACTGTCTGTGACGATAAGCTTTACACTCTCGGGTTTACATTTCTTAAGAGCCGCCTCGAGCGACTCCATATCGTTGTGCTTGTATTTAAGGGGCTGGGAAAATGAGAGTCTTCTGCCCTCCACAATGGAAGCATGGTCCTGTTCGTCACAGATCACGTAGTCTTCTCTGCCGGTAAGCGTGCTGACGACTCCGAGGTTGGTGCCGAATCCGGTTGAATAGACAATAGCATCGTCTTTTCCTACGTAGTCTGCTATTCTTGCTTCAAGTTCCTTATGTATGTCAAGGGTTCCGTTAAGAAACGGGCTGCCGGCCATGCCGGTACCGTATTTCTTTGTGGCTTCCACGGCTGCCTCGATGACTTTCGGATGGTTTGTCAATCCCATATATGAGTTCGAGCCGAACATCAGGACCTTTTTGCCGTTCATGAGAACCTCTGTGTTCTGCTCACTTGAGATGGGGCGGAAATATGGATATACACCCGCGGCCTTTGCTTTCTGCGGAGCATCGTATTGCGATAGCTTTTCCTGTAGTTTCTTCATATTTTTTGCTGTTGACGCCTCTTTCGGCGGTCCCTTTTTGAGGGGATAATATTCTCTTAGAGTGCAAAATTACTAAAAATATCTTAATATTGCGTTATTTTTTGTTATTTTTTTTGTTATTGTCACATTTGTCACTGTGTTTGTCATCCTATTTAACGATTATTTTAAAAATATCATTATATTTAAGATGCTGAATATTAAAAATATAAGTTTGCTTTGTGATTCATTTTCGTGAAAAGTGAAACATTTAGCACGTCATTTGTTAATATATCAGACGAGGGCAATGACCGATGGCATTCCGATAGATGCGTCCGGCGACCTTGCTCTCAGATAGAAATAACGAATTTATTAACTATTAAAAAAATAAGAAAATATCATGGGAAAGATTATTGGTATAGACCTTGGCACCACCAACAGTTGTGTGGCTGTCCTCGAAGGTAAAGATCCTGTTGTAATACCTAACGCCGAAGGCCGTAACACCACTCCTTCTGTAGTGGCATTCGTTGACGGCGGCGAAAGAAAAGTCGGTGACCCGGCAAAACGTCAGGCTGTCACCAATCCTACAAGAACAATCTACTCGATCAAGCGCTTCATGGGAGAGAAATGCTCTCAGGTAGAAGACGAGATCAAGCGTGTTCCTTATAAAGTAGTTTGCCAGAACGATATGCCGAAGGTGGATATCGATGGCCGTGACTACACTCCGCAGGAGATTTCAGCAATGATTCTCCAGAAGATGAAGAAGACTGCCGAGGATTATCTCGGTCAGGAAGTGACTGAAGCAGTCATCACTGTTCCTGCATACTTTGACGACTCTCAGCGTCAGGCTACTAAGGAAGCCGGTGAGATCGCAGGTCTTAAGGTACGTCGTATCGTTAACGAACCTACAGCGGCCGCACTTGCATATGGTCTTGACAAGAGTCAGGTAGAGCAGAAGATCGCGGTGTTCGACCTCGGTGGCGGTACATTCGATATCTCCATCCTTGAGCTCGGTGATGGTGTGTTTGAGGTAAAGTCTACAAACGGTGATACCCACCTCGGTGGTGATGACTTCGATAACGTTATCATCGACTGGCTCGCAGATGAATTCAAGAAAGACGAAGGTGTCGATCTCCGTCAGGACCCGATGGCAATGCAGCGTCTGAAGGAAGCTGCTGAGAAGGCAAAGGTAGAACTTTCAAGCTCTACGTCTACTGAAATCAACCTTCCTTATATTACAGCTACCGCTTCAGGTCCGAAGCACCTCGTGAAGACACTTACCCGCGCAAAGTTCGAGCAGCTTGCTGAGAAGCTTATCGACGCAGTTGCCGCTCCTTGTGTTCAGGCTCTTAAGGATGCAGGTCTTTCTGCAAGCGAGATCAATGAAGTTATCCTTGTAGGTGGTTCTACACGTATTCCTGCTATTCAGGAGAAGGTTAAGCAGATTTTCGGCAAGGAACCCAACAAGTCGGTTAACCCTGACGAGGTTGTTGCCATAGGTGCAGCTATCCAGGGCGGTGTCCTCAGCGGTGATGTGAAAGACGTTCTTCTTCTTGACGTCGTTCCTCTGTCGATCGGTATTGAAACTATGGGTGGCGTTATGACAAAGCTTATTGACGCCAACACAACAATCCCGACCCGCAAGAGCGAGACATTCTCTACTGCAGCCGACAACCAGCCTGAGGTTACAATCCGTGTTCTTCAGGGTGAGCGTCCGATGGCAGCCGACAATAAGCTCCTCGGTGAGTTCAACCTTGGCGGAATCGCACCCGCTCCGCGTGGTGTTCCGCAGATCGAGGTTACATTCGAGGTTGATGCCAACGGTATTCTTAACGTAACAGCTAAGGATAAGGCTACCGGTAAGGAACAGTCTATCCGTATCGAGGCTTCTTCCGGTCTGACCGAGGCTGAGATCAACCGTATGCGTGACGAGGCTAAGGCTAACGAGGCCGCTGATAAGAAGGCTAAGGAGCGTGTCGACAAGCTCAACCACGCCGACTCAATGATCTTCCAGACCGAAAAGCAGATCAAGGAACTCGGCGATAAGATTCCGGCAGACAAGCTTGCTCCGGTGAATGCAGCTCTTGACCGTCTGAAAGAAGTCCACAAGCAGCAGCTTGTCGAGGATATCGACTCAGCTGAGAAGGCTCTTACCGATGCTCTT
Source organism: Muribaculaceae bacterium (assembly GCA_029070945.1). Lineage (GTDB taxonomy): Bacteria > Bacteroidota > Bacteroidia > Bacteroidales > Muribaculaceae > Lepagella. Next base: position 3,814 of record JAIEBK010000016.1, on the reverse strand, counting down.
CAGGCAGCCGCTCAGGACATCTATGCCGCTCAGCAGCAGGCTGGCGCAGCAGGTGCAGCGGGAGCCGGTGCACAGCACCCCAACCCGGACGAGAAGGACGTCACCGACGTTGACTTCGAGGAAGTGAAGTAAGTTTGAATAGAACAAGATAATTAAAAAGGATGCAGTTTAAAATGAGCTGCATCCTTTTTTTAGTATCTGTCCGACATAGTTTTTGCATACGCCGGTCAGTTCAAGCTGACTTTTATATGTCGTTCCTACCGGAGCATTGATCTTTTCAGACAACTCATGGACCAGATTAGCTGCATTCTTTGCTCCCGACCTCGCAAAAATCGCAACGGTACCGTCAGTACAGTTTGATGTTCGCTTCAGCCGCATTATGCATTGACAGAAGCGATTTTATACTCAAGGCCACGGTTGTCTTTGTCGGAATTGTAATTGGCCGCGATAAGGTATACCGGGCGCTTATCAAGCGTATAGCGTCCTGCATAGTCGCGGTCATGGATCTGGTCCATGGCCTCGCTGACGCTCCTGTTGTACTTGAACTCGAAGACGTAGATGAATCTACTTGTGAATACCTCAAGGTCACTGCGCCCATTGTAGCCGTGATGCTCGGCGAGCGCCGGAGTGCCGGATAGCACGGCTATGAGGTATGTTACTGCCCTGTAGGTCGACTCGTAATGGTCATCGTAAGGAATATTCTTCAGCAGTGTGGCAAGCCTCTTCATGAAGTCTTCGGGCCTCCCTTCTGATAGGTCTTTCTGAAAGAGATAGAAATGGAACGGACTGAAGGGATCCCTGACATCCGGGACGTAAAGCGGCAGCAGCTGCTGGTAGAAACCCTTCTCCACCTCACGGTTAGGGAAACGGAGCTCGTAGAAGTCGTCTTCCAGGAGTTTCCCGATCGTCAGGTAACCGGTCTGGAACATGAGTGGTATTGGATTCCGGTCGTTGAGGCCGACAGCGATGAGCTCCTCACGGGAGCAAATCTTTCCGTTGATGTCAGGCGGGAAAATCTTCATGTTCTTTATCCGTCGCGCCAGAAAAGTAGGCGTTCCGCTGTCAAACCAATATGGATCTATCCTCATTTTTTTGAGAGCCTTTAGTATACTGTATGGATTATACAGGCGTGAACCCTCTTCCGTGAAGAGATATCCATCATAATAATCGCGCAGTTCCTTAAGGGTCGTGTCGAAGTCCTCTTTACGTTTGTCGGCGAGCGTCCGAATTCCGGGGGCAAAATTATCCACAAGTTCTTTCTCGTTCCATCCGCATATATCGGCGTACGCATCTTCAAGCGAGATATCGTCAAGATTATTTAGGTCGCTGAATATGCTGACTTTGCTGAAGCGAGCGACACCGGTGATGAAAGCGAAACGGATATATCGGTCCATGCTCTTGAGATTTCCGAAGAAACTCTTGAGTATTCGTTGGTTCTTCTCATAGAGCTTTTTATCTTCTTCGATATCAAGCAATGGTTTGTCATATTCGTCAATGAGGATCACAACCTGTCGTCCTGTCTTTTGATAGGCAGCCTCTATTATATTCCTGAAGCGTTGAGACACGGATAGTCCTTGGCTACTTATGTCATACTTTTTCTCAAGGCGCCCAAAGAATCCATTGAGAAGCATTTCCAGACCGTTCTCAAGACTATAGTTCTCGGCGTTGAAGTCGAAATGCAGAACAGGTGAGGGCGTCCAGTCGAGTCCATCGGAGTCGGCTGCGAGCCCCTTAAAGAGGTCGCGTCGCCCCTCGAAGTAAGCTTCGAGAGTCGACAGCAGGAGGCTCTTCCCGAATCGTCTGGGTCGGCTCAGGAAGATGAACTGTCCCTGGCTTAGCAGGGGTTTTATATATTGTGTCTTATCAACATATACATAGCCCTCTTCAATGATCTTCGAGAAGGTCTGCATTCCCACGGGGTATCTTAGTTGGTCCATAATCCTCAATTTTATGCAAATATAAGCAAAAGTTTCCGTATTCGCAAATAAGTCTAACTCTTAAGATTGCGATAAGTCGCTTGGGTTACCTCCAGTTATTGGCTGTGACGATTTTGAAGCGGTCTTTATACGCAGATCTTTTTTTCCCATGTCTACGAGGCGAACTTGCAAATTGGGCGCTGAAGAATTATATGCTGTCAAAATTTGGTTGCATCCTTCCTGAACAATAATGAAACAGAACCAGTCAAAGACCTTACGGAAATTGTGAAGGTAATATGGTTCGCTACGATGACCGTAAAGCTCGAGCTGAAGAAAGTTTATCTTTCTTAGTATGCAAATGATAAAAATAAGTATCTCGATGGTGTTTGTTTTAAAAGTTTTGTTTAACTTTGCATAGCAGAGGAATAATACCCTCTGGCAGATGGACTCATATTGGTCAAGTAGTTTGAAAATTATGATAACATTATGTGTAATGTAATATAATGAAATTGCTGAAATTTAGTGATTTATTCTCAGTTTTAATGCTAAATTGGGTTGATAGATATCTGATTTTTAGGGAATTAAGTATTGTGTTCTAAGAGCCGCTAATAAACTTATAAAAATTTACCGAAGTATCGTTATGAATACTTACAATAAAATTTGGAAGAACATTTCCAGACAACTCAAGTATGCCAAGAATAGCCCACAAGAGTGTGATTATCAATTGGCAATATATGAGATATTTACAGATAGTGATTATCTTGGATGGCCCATAGATAGGGTTAAACGGGAGTTTCCTGTACAAATGGGTAGTATAAAGAAATCTGATATCGTGCTTTTGGATTCAGATTTTAAGCCACTTTTAGCAATAGAGGTTAAACTTTCAAATTCTGCGAGTGATGGTATTGAGCAATTAGGGTCATATATGGATAGGTGTGATCCTCGGTTAATATTTGGAATTACTGTTAAGGATTCTTTCAATTTGTTTTATGATGAAAATACAGGTCGTAGCATCCATTCGATAAAAGATGTCGCTATAACTGCCTCTTTTGACGATCCGTCAGATATTGATGGAACAAAGATAGTAGAGTTGTTTTCTTTTCAGAATTTTAATGTTGATATTTTGAAATCGTTTTGTACAGAACGATTAACTGCTTCGCGTAAAAAGTCTGAGCGAGAGATGAAATTTCGTGAAGTAAGCAAAATACTGTCAGGGGATTCTGGTAAAGAGTTAATTCGTAAGGCCATATGTCAATATTTAAAAGCCAACAATATTATTAAAGAAGGAGAAGAAGATATTGTGGATGAGATGGCAGAAAAGCTTTGTCTAAGTAGTGTTAAAAAGCAATTAAATCAAGAAAATAGCGGACCTTCTCGCTCGTCTAAAATCAACTATAAGTTTATTCCTTCAATAGAAGATTTTGCAGAATATCTAAAATCTAATATTTGTTATCGTCATTTTATCCTCAGCGACGGAAGTATAGAAACACAACCGTGGAAATCCTCAGGTGGTATTACTGTTCAGACTTTAAAACCTAACATAAATAGTACTCAGTTTTACCGCAATAATAAAACCAATATAGTTGAAATCATTCTCTCTCCTTATGAGGATCCTATGAGACAATAGGTTGTATATTGTTAGTTTATATTAATATGAAATAAATAGACAACCCGAGTTAATAAAACTCAAGGTTGCCTGATTCTTAGCTGCGGTGCCTGAATGTCTATCAAATCATGATATAGGTAGCCGGAAGTGGTAAGAGTAGTGGGTGTACACCCTTTTTTCTATTTTGATATTGTTAACGTATAGCTTGATGATGTAGAAAATGTGGCAATTAATTCTTTAGGCAAGAGATTGGGACTACATAAACTCCATCTTTTCGCTGATATGCTAAATT
>JAIEBK010000159.1 GCA_029070945.1 Muribaculaceae bacterium | reverse complement strand
AAGCATTGAATCTCAAGATTAACCGAAAATCCAATGGTAGAATCCCATGATCAGAGAGTAACAGAGATAGATCAATCCTATAAGGATGGCCAAACCTATAGATCCCCATATTACCGTCTGATTCACTTCTTCTTTTACAGAATAATCTTTCTCTACATATCCTACTATCCATCGTGCAGCTTTCTTATTGGCTTTATAGAACGCATCTACTAAGTCTCCAACAGTTGGTATGGCTCCGACAATCATATCCATCGCACCTATAATCAGGATAGCAAATGCCAGTTTAACTGACCGTATCTTGGTTAAGGCAATATAGAATGCCGGTAATATAGCGACTGAAGAAAGTATGTCACCGAATGCCGGTAGAAAGAAGCCGACAATAGGATCAAGAAACCAATCATCGTATTTCTTAGCTATCCACACATATTTGTATGCAGTGCTTCTTGAAAGCTTATCCATCATATATGCCTCATCCTGAAGATGTCGGTCTACCGATGCTACGTTTCTGTCGTAGCTGTCTCTGTCTACTAATTCCACTACTTTTCCCATGATGTATCTAATAATTGTTTTTAAAGAACGCTACGCAAAACACTACAGCTACGAGAATGATTAGCTGTAATAAAACTCTTCTTGTTACGGAAGACATGGATGAATTGCCGTCTCCCATATCAAGCGTGATTTGGCAGCAGTTTTGCTACAAGGTTGTTGATTGAATTGTTAGTCATCTCGATCATTCTCATTGCCATTTCCTGACGTGCGAGAGAAGTGTCTGAAACGTCTTCGCATATCATGTCCATCGCACGGTCCATAAGCCTGTCCATTCTTGCCTGCATGTCTGCGAAGTTTTTCTCAAGGAGAGGAAGGGTGTCCCGGTAGATGGTGATGTCACGTTGGGATTTGATCATCAAGGCATCGAGGGCATGGTCAAGACGCTTGGTTTCCAATTCTACATGAGCGGTGATTCTTGATATCTCGCTCATCGTTGCCGCAACGTTGTTGATTGCGTCTGTTACGTTGTTCACTATGTTCTGAGCCGCTTCCGCGAGCACGAGTGTGTCGCCTTCAGCCGGGAGCACCTCGTAGTTCTCAATGGTAGCGAGGCTGTTGTCGCTGTTTTTTATTATATCATTCATGTCATATTATTTAAAGAATCCTGTTATTGCTGAAGTCAGTGCGTTTCTCTCATTATAGTCGATATCCGGACGTTCTACCTTTCCGCAGAGTGATTCTATCTGTCGGTCAGCCTCATCCTCAAGAATACGCCCATCTTGCACATATTGTATCAGGGCCTTTTTGTTTCCTTTTATACAGATTCTTAAAGTCGCACCTACTCCAGCTGCCGCCAACAGAATCTTTTCTCCTATGCTCCCTTGAAAGTAGAGGAAAGCGATAGCGATTATGGCGGCGACAGCAATAATGCCGAGGAATACAATCTTGCCTGTAGGAGAGCTTTTGAGATGGTCTGTGTATGGTTTCGTGATGGAATTGTATTCCTCCACGGCTCCGCTCTCATTGATAAGGGTTCTTACAAGAGGCTGGGCATCGTCAAGTCTTATGTGGCATACCTTTTGCCCTAAGGCCATGAAAGTAAGCTGATAATCGGTGAGAAGCATTATTTCTTTTCCCGTAATGCTTTGAGTGGCATCGGCAGCTTCCGAATAGGCCTCAATTAGGGATTTCGGAAATAGTTCCTTGGCTATAATGTTGTTGATCAGATAATAGTCAGGCATGTCAAATTCACTTCTCTGAAGACCTTTTAGCCAAGTGCCATATTCATTTTTTAGATATTTACATAACTCAAAGAGATAGGCATTTGTGCGATACATGGTCAGAGCCTTCAACTGAAGAGATGCTACCCTACGCATTTTGTCAGCATCAAGATCAGCCAATCTGTAGGTGACTTCACTGCATTTCTTAAAAAGCCTGCCTGCCGTAGCAGCGTTTTGTGTAAGTTTAAGTATAAGGGTTGTCACCTTTTCAAGATTATTTTGAGCATAGATCTTCTTTACCGTCATATACTTTTGTACAAGGCGGTTATGCTCTTTGGCAGCCTTGTATTCACCGAAAGCCTGAATGGATCTGGTACCGATTTCCAAAGCCATAGCCATCCTGTTGGCCGCCTTACTGCCTGGCTTCATCATATCCATAGCAGAAGTCACGAGCGTGCGCACCATGGAGGCGTAACCGGCATAGATTTCCGGTATCTCATCCGCCAGCTGGTCGATCTGCATAAGGAGTACCCCCTCAGTCTGATGCATATCAGCCACTAATGAGTCAAGCTCGGTTTCCAATCTTTTAAGAGAATCCATTTTATCCATGATGTTGAAGATTTGAATACAAAGTTAGAATGTTTCTTTCGGTTCTGCAAACCTACTTGAGTTCAAGTTGGTTCAGGAATGCTTACGTGGAGTTTGAATAATTTGAATAATTTAACTCTTGTCAATTGGAAAAGTGGGATTTGATGTTGAGGGCATTGGCGACGCCGCCGCGGTGCTGCTTCTTGGTGGATCATATGAAGGGGACTTTACGGTTGAGTATAGAGCCGCATTTAGGGCATTTAGGGAAGAGTTCAAGTATCAGGTCACCTTGGATGAAGATGAAGGTATGGCCGCATTTCAGGCAGCAGCGTGTCTGTCGTTGGAGCAACATAATATATGATAACTTATGAAGGTGTTTAACGGTCGTTTAGAGGGTGGACTTGTTTCTCTCGTCCGGGAGACAGCAAAGAGGCTGAGAGATCCTGACATCACCCATACCGGTAGGAAGTCGGTATGGATGATGCTATAAGGAGCATGATTTTAGTGTGGTAGCAGCATTCCTTTGGCTACATGATTGCTCTTCAAGACTTCGTGGAGGCGTTTTGCCTGGGGCTTGAATGTGGCGTAGGTGATTGTGCCGCAAATAGCTCCGCTTAGGAGAGGGATAGCCTTATATAAGACTCTGCCTCCACCCTTGGCTACAATCTTGGCGCCGAGTTTTGCAGATATCGCTTCGATCGCCTGTGCTATGAACTGCTTGGAGATGATATTCCCGGCGACACGGACGGCTGTCTCCTCCGACATTCGTTTAGCCGCTTCGATGGCTATCTTTTTCACGAGCTCCTTCGCCACTTCTACCTTATTCATAACGCCGATGAAGGCAGTCAGCATGATTTCCCCCTCGGGTGTGAGTCGTCCACTGTCATCTACCATATCTGGAAATCCATAGAGGTACCCCAGCTTCTGACCGACGGCCACGACATGGAAGTAATAGTTTGCCAGGTCTGCAGGGACTGAAACAAGCATCGCCAGCCCTCCCGGTATGCTGGATATTGTAGATACAGCTGTCGCTTTTGCGGTATGCGAGCGGATCACGTTTGAGGCCGCATCCTCAATCTCTGCCTGAGAGATAACCTTGGCAGGGGATTCGTATAGACATCTCCGGATCTCAGAGTCTGAGAGATGGCTGAATGTCTTGCGCAGATATACTTCGCGATTGATTTTTGCTCCCGGCATCTTAAGGATGCCATTGAGAAATGAAGTCCAGGTGGTATTCATTTTTCTAACCGATATTGATTAAATTTCTTTTTTAGCGATTATAGATCCATAGCAGGCGTTACAGATTAATTGCGTCGGATCTTTCTGTAATATGGCTATTTTCTTTGAGACTTTATCTCGGTTGCAATGGCTACATCTGAAACTGTGGGTTCTTTCATATTTTAACAGAATCATACCGCATCTTGGTTTTGTAGCGGTAGGGTAATCTCCGTCCATAGCTGCTTATTGAATAATTAAGTGGTTGTTTTTTGTGCAAAGGTACGGCATAGGTCGCCGGAAATTCCGGCGACCTATGTGTTTATTTTGCATTTGCAATGCGATTATCAGGAAAAATTTCATTAAATTTGCGTTGTTATGGCAAAGAATCAATTGAAGAAGTGTCTCTGGATACTTGACACCATCTACCGCACAGGGGGTATCAGCTATAAGGATATATGTGTCCGTTGGGAACGTGAGCATGGAAAGGACGGGATGGGAAGACTCAGCAATTCCTCCTTCAGGGAATACATAGACCGGATAGAGGATATGTTTGACATCAACATCGACTGCATACCTTCGGCCGGCTATAAATACCGCATTACGAGTGAACACGACTTAGAGGGGAGAAATGCCGGAAGCCGGCTTCTGAAGGCTTTCGCGGTAAATAACATCCTCAGCGGCAACAGTGCTTTGGAGGGGAGGGTGATCTATGAGGAGATTCCTTCCGGAGAGAAACATCTGCTTCCGATACTCGACGCCATGCGGATTAACAGGGTGATTGAGGTGGGATACGCATCGTTTAACAGGCAGGATCCAAGGACTTACCGTGTGGAGCCGTATGCAGTCAAGGTACATCATCGGCGATGGTATCTTCTGGCTCGGGATTGCGGGAAATGGGATTTTCGGCATCTTGCGCTTGACCGGATGAAGGAGGTCAGAATGCTGGATGCTACATTTACAATTGATCCGGAGTTTGACGTTGATGCCTATTATGACGGAGCGTATGGGGTGATCACAGGCATGGAGGACGAATATGACATCGAGGATGTGCGTATAAAGGTCTATAATGACTTCCACAGAGTGGAGTATCTCCGGACGTTGCCTTTGCATAGGTCGCAGAGAGAGGTGGAGACGTCAGAGGATCAGGCAGTCTTTGCCTATCGGCTTCGGCCTACCGATGATTTCCTCAACGCTGTGCTTGCTCTTGGCGGGGATGCGGAGGTGTTGGAGCCTGCGTGGTTCAGGGACTATGTAGCCGAGGAGCTGAAGAGGATGCTGGGACGATATCAGTGAATGTCGGATAATGAAATGAGATTTGATGTTGAGGGCGTTGGCTACGCCGCCTCGCTTCTGGATGATGACGGAAGACAGTGAGTCATAGAGGTCGGAGATGTGTAGGTATAGGAAATTTTAATATAGAATTGTTTCTATATGTGGAACTTTTTTCGTATCTTTGCATCTTAATTCTAAAGACTATGGAGAGTTTGCAGTTTAAAGTAGTGATGCTTGAAGAGGCCAGGGATTTCCTGAAGGACTTGCCAGCACCGGCAAAGAAAAAGATTTACTACAATATTGCGAAAGTACAGGGAGGGATCAAGGACAGTGAGCTCTTCAAGAAACTGGACAGTTCTGATATTTGGGAGTTCCGGACCTTATATAATGGTTTGGCATATCGACTGTTTTCCTTTTGGGACAATGACTCAGGAGCTCTTGTAGTCGCTACGCATGGAATTGTAAAGAAGACTCAGAAAACGCCAATCAAGGAGATAGTTCGTGCTGAGGAGATAAGACGGAAATATTTCAGGGCAAAAAAATATGAATAGATGAAACAGATAGGAGACATGAAATTATATTCCTTTGAGGAGATACTGGATGAAGACCTTGGTAAGGTCGGGACTCCGGAACGAGATTCTTTCGAAGCTGAAGTGCAGGCCGATATACGAGCCTATCATATTGGCGAAGCCATTCGTCAGGCGCGCAAGAAAAAGCACCTCACCCAAGAGCAGCTCGGTGAACTGATGGGAGTGCAGCGGGCGCAGGTATCGAAGATCGAAAGTGGAAAAAACCTAAATTTCACCACTATCGCACGCGCGTTTAAAGCCATGGGGATTCCGGCTGATCTGTCGTTCAGCGGTATTTCCCTTGCTCTTTGGTGAAGAATAGGTTGTGTGCCAAATGAAACGCAAATAAAGTTGTTCGGTTCTTACATGTAAGAACCGAACAACTTTCAACTATTTGAGAAGTGGGATTTGATGTTGAGGGCGTTGGCTACGCCGCCGCGGTGCTTGAAAGCGGTGTGGGCCGGTCGGTAGACGAGGCGCATCGTGCGGCAGTCGGTGTCTTCGTGGGGGACGAGGTCAAGGGTATCGCGCCACTGCCAGAAGTCTGGTTCTCGGCCGTTGGCCTTCGCCCATTCCGTAATAGTTGCTTCCAGATTCCGGGCCATGCATTCCTGAGCTATTTCCTGCAGGCTGTATGGACTTCCGCCTCGTTTCCGGATATTGTCGGAGGAGAGTTCGTCGTAGAGGTCGGAGATGTCTACTATCGAGCCGGGGAATGTCACGGCGTCGAAATTGGGACTTCCGTGGAGGTCGTATTGGCAGACGGTGAAGTTGACTGCGTCGCATTCCTTGAAGTTGGGATGTGAGGGTTTGAGACGGCAGGTGCAGTCGTCCGGACCTTCCCATACTACATGGCTTTTAGGTACCGGATCCCACAGCTTCCAGTTTTCCTCGAGTGCATCCCAGGTGTTTTGTCTCAGGGAGGCGCGGTAGCGGTCGTATGTGGGGAGGTCGTCACGGTATAGACGGTCGAGTTCGAGGCGCATGGCTTCGAGGATGGCGTATTTCTCGGCTACCGGGAGGGTTGTGTATAGTTTGGATTCTTGTGATAACATAGAGGGTATGATGTTTAGCGGAGTACATGCATGGAGTGAAGGAATAGAGGCGCGGAACTTTTCAATCATAACGCTTAGGAACTGGTAGGTTTGCGTAGAAAAAAATTATTGGATGTGAGTTATATTCGGGCAACTTAATAGCCTTCTGTAAAGGATGCGCGCACATAGCGCATCCTTTGAAATTAGATCAACCTGCCGGTCCTGATGGTAAATCGAAAATCTTGACTACCTTACTAATTTACCATGTTCATCATAGCGAGGATTGAGCTCCTTGATTAGATAAGACCTTAAGGAGTCTTTCTCGTAAAGTTTATCCTGATTTCCGATGACAAACATGACATAGGCCGGATCGGAAATCCATTTTCCTTTGACAACCCAGTTGTCTGTATCTTCACGTTCTCCCTTCAAATGAGACCTAAGTCCTTCACCTAACTTCTTAGCCGAATATACCGCCAACAAGTCCCTGTTCCTGTCATAGAAAAGGAAAACGCCGCCGGTTTCAGGATAAGAATCAAGACTCTCAAGTATCTTTTCTCCAGCTATATGGTTTAGCGAAAAGATGGGATTGATCACGCTGAATGTTGTGCCATAAATGGCGTTGTAGTCGGCAATGGATTTTGTTGCTTTATTCATGATTTGTTTATTTTTAAAGTTGTTAATGAATATATTTTAGGAAGTTGAGATCGAAAATGGAGTTGGCGGCGAGAGCGGTCAGAATTAGAATGCCTATGCTCCATAGGCAAATCCGAACTCTACGGCGTAATGTGCCGTATGTACCGAATCGCGTGTCTCGACAACTGTCGTAATAACTATTGATACGATCCGAATGATCCACATACCTTGGATTTGCTATAAAGAATCCGACTTTAAGGCGTGGCCACGCTATGGCTGTTAGAGGTTCTAAAATTAGGATAATGGATATCCAGAATAAAGTTCTATCTTTCATTTTTATTTAAGTTAAAAATTAAATATGTTCAATCATCTATGGAGAGGCGGAAAATCTGCTCGAAATGGCTCAAGTTGCTTTCTGACTTGTCCTGGTCCAGATAATTCGTATTAAGGTAGCAACCGGTTGCGATAGTAATGGCAACGAGTAAAAGGAAGCCGACATAATAGGCTACAAGCTTCTTCTTTGTATCCATATTCATAGAATGAGACGCACCGGAATCTTTTTCGTGTTTCAATGCACGGAAAATGATGCGTCCGCTATTCTTAAGGATTATGAGGCTTATACCTGTTGTGGCAACCCAAAAGATAAGCTTGCCGGCAGTTGGTATTACTACGCACTCATAAATGAAAGTGCCAATGAAGGCGAGCAACGCAACAGGGGCGAAACCAAGATGGAATACTATTCGGTTCCGATGCTTGGAGTTGGCTGTAACGATCGCTCCATTAGAAGTGGAACAATAAGTTTCGTTTTGATCTCTAGATAATTGTGTGTCCATAATGGTTGATAACCGATATTATTATTCAAAATTTAGGAAATCAGTTCCTTTTCGAAAACGGAACTGAAGAAGGTTATTACGCAATTCTCCATACACGTCTTTGTCTTTCCTATACCTTGGATTAGGATTATATCCATTGATAACAATAATTCGTTCTTTTTCTGAATAATGTATCCAACCATTTGCAAATATTTGGAGGTTAGAGTAGAGTTCCTTAACGATTTTTTTCAGAATAATGTTGCCAGAACATCCGCCGATAAGGATAATATTCGGTTTTTTAGGAAAAGTCTGAATCTGTTCAAGGATTACGTCTCCGTAGCGAGCGATATGTTCTTTAAGAACATTGTCAGGACACGAACCACATCCAGCGGTCTTCTTGCAATTGATGCGGGCACTGCTTACTGAATTGAAACTGTTGATTAGGGTGTTTTCATCCAGTTTGGTGAACTCCGGTAATGTCCTACCATTGGCAAACTCATTGAGTAGGTATTCCCACCGCATCAAATTATGATACCACCTACACCCTATAGTTGGTATAGAGACATGGTTTTTCAGCCCAGTCTCTGTACGGATATCCCATACTTCGGTGTCATTGAGATCCTTTGTCAATTCAAGAATCCGAACACGCGATAGGTGCCAACGAATGAGTTCATCACCTGATTCATTTGACCAGTAGCCAGTTTCACTAATTGTTGGTCCGTTCCCACGAAACTTGATGCCATCCGATCCGATTGCATCTGAAGGCAGATTCAATCGATCTGCGATTTTTTGAAAAACTTGATTATTCATAATTTAAAAATTTATTCGAATGCAAAATTATAATAATTTTAAAAGACTAATAAATATTCTATGTTAGCGTGAAATTTTTTGGGAAAATTCCTATAAAACATATATAGTAACTTTTTCTATATACTTCACCAAATGGCCAAGCTACCATAATGTTTCATACAGTATGGTCATGAAAACCCATTCCAGTCTGTCAATGAAAGTGGATTCTGCTTAAGACTTGTTGATTTCCTCTACAGACTTGATGTCCTAAGCTGGTGTTCCACTCCCCATGCCATTTCTGCAACTTTGCAAACCGAACTGCAATATATAACAAATATAATACATTATGGCATGAGGTGAAATGTCAGTGGAGTGCCAATACAGTCCCAGTGTACTTCCTGGTCTTCTCCTCCAGTTACTTCTGCTTCCTGAGCCTCTTCAGGTAGATGCCGACGAAGTCATCCTCCTAGGTCATCATGTTCCTACTGCCACGATTACATTCCTGGCGATCGCCACGTTTATCTTGATCATGCTCTTTTTCCTTGCCGTAGCCTGCAAGTAGCTGAAGTTCGAGAAGAAGAGGTCCTTGTCCGTGAGGTGCTCCATGCGATCTCTATCAGGATATGTCTGAGTATATGTTCCCATAGGTTGCCTTGTAGCTCTTGTAACGTACGTTGATCACTTCGTTTTTCGACCTGAGTCCGCACAGCCCCACTAGGCTGGCCGCTGTCACTTACATCTTCATGTCGATCCATGTCTGCGCAATTATGACGGTGACCGCACGTTCCGTGACTCAGGGGATAGTCTGAATATGTCTGTACTGTTTGGGAAAGAATTCGGTGTATAGTGCTGTCAGTACATTCTGACACTCTTCGATCTGGGTGTCGATTAGGTCTATAGCATCCTTGGTCTGTCAGAGCATTAGGATATCGGTAGCCGTAAAACCGCCTCCATCTTGCATAATAAAAAGATGTATTCTATCTTTGCGGACATCGAAGCAGCCTGCATCCTTTTTCTATCCATACCAATAGATTTAGAAATTTTAGATTTCCTCAAAATTAATAAAATTGTGAAAAAAAACACACAGTATAGGAGGATTTGGGAAAACCTCCTGTCTTGATTTTTTAATTCTGCCAGTTTGGAAATCTCACGATTTTGAAGTATCTTTGCAGTATGAATACCAACTTAGAATGTAAAACCAACTTAGATTTTCAAGTGGACGTGGCCAAAAGAGAAGAAGGTCGCTTTATACCCTACATAGGGAAGAATTATGATAAGGGATTGGGGTCGAAAGATAAAGATGTTATAGGAAGATTTGGTAGGGATTCTAATAAGAATGAATCCAACGTGAAAATATTGGTTATAGGGACTCGGCATTATTGCGATGCACGAAATAGTTCTCGTAATCTTTTGGCATTTCTTACAAAAAAAGTTAGAGAAGATATTATTTGTGGAAAAAGCATATATTTCCCTGATAATTTAAAAGTTGGATGTATAAGGGATAGTGCAGAAACGTGTCTCAAAGACAAATCGAATAACTGTCCAGTTTTTAGAAATGAAGAGACTAAACGCTGTCTTTTATCAAAAGAATGTTTTATATGTAGAAACGTCTCATGTAATCAAGAACGGAATCTACGATGTGAGACCTTGATTGCAATTAAGGACTATTTAGATAATAGGGTTGATATCGAAACACAAAACGTTGGAAGAATCTTTTTTGATAATATTACAAATTTAATAGTCAAAGAGTTTAAGCCAAGTTGTAATGGGCTAATAGATATATGGTCGTGTATTGCTTTCTCAAACCTTATTCAAAAATATATATCCACTTCGTTCATAAAGGATGCAGAGATAAATAAAAAAGTCAGAGAGGACGATAGGAAGTTTATTCGAGAAGTCATAGAGCAGCTTAAGCCTCATATAATAATCGCTACGAATAAATGCGTTAAGACCCATCTTAAAACAGTGGTTAAAGACTTACATTACGGAGAGTGGAAAGATCGTCCAGGGGATTTTCATATATGCGAAAAAAATGATGTGGTTATCACTGACAAGTGGAAGAACATTCTGAAGGAGTGTATTGAAAAATGTCCTTTCTGGAAGAAATCATCAGAGTATAAAGGATTCTTAAATGGCGTGTTAGATGAATTAAAGGACAAGAAAAATAATCATGAAATCATGATGCCAACAATGAAACATATTCATGCTTATGTGCTATCTTTGTTGATTGAAAAAATAAAAGAAGGATTAAAGGAAGGAGAAATGGTAGATAAGTATATGTTGAAAATATACGATCCTAATAAATCTGAGCCCTGTCCAGAAAAGAAAGTGTCAACTATTGGTGAATGGCTTCGTAAATATGATCCAGAATCTATAGTGCAATTGAATGCATATAATAAGGGTAAAAAGATATTTGAAGAAATCTTCGATCCAGAGAGATTCCTTTGATACAGAAGAAAGTGATTGTTTATATTAGCCTAATTCCCGACTATACTTCTCCATTTCCCTCTCGAGAAGGACTTTGTCACGATGGTAGTCAAACTAAAGAACCCTATTTTTGATTCATCTTATCTGCCTCATTTAGAATAGTTTGAAGGTGTACTTCAGTTAATGCTTACTTTTCAAGTATATGCAACAAAACAAACGAGAAGAATAGTTCCTTTAAAATTGAAACCATTCTTCTCTTTAGAAAGTGGCTTATAACGAATCTAATCTTTGTATAGTGCAGCCATGTTTGTAGTTCGCTTCTTAAATATCTCCCTCACCCACTCTGGAGAAATTACTACTAATCCTGCACCCATTTGCAGAATCCTGCCTATAAATTCATTATTGACCTCAACTTTAATTGCAAAATCTCCATATCTACCCTCCTTATATTCACCATACGGTTTAAGGATTATCTGAGAAGAATGTAATTTCTTAGTTTCAATGAGATTGAACATTCTGAAATTCCGGACTCGTATAATAATATCTACAGCTGGTTTCTTATCTTTATTTACACTGACTCCAATTTTATACTTGAAAAAATCAGAGTAAAATCCTTTCGGAGCTGGAATATATTGTACTTTTGTTGGTGAAATCTCTGAAAACTCAACTAATCTGTCAAGAGCTATGTTAAAAGCTAACTCAGGTTTTTCTCCGACCGCATGTCCAAAAAGAAACCATCGCCCATTATACTCTTTAAGAATATGGGGATGAAACACCAATGGTTCCTCCATAGACTTATACTTGATTTTTAAAACGCACTTATCGCGAATAGCTTCATATAACATTGGTAGCCATTCGATATTGGTAAGTTCTCTATCAACACTGGAAGCAATATACTGATCACCTAATTTTCTACGCCTTTTTATCTTTAGCAAATCGAGAGTGTCTTCAAAGAAATAGTCAAGCCATGAGCTAGGAAAGAAACCGGCGGAGTCCTCGCAGAACTGTGCATAAGTCCGAAGATCTTTGATAGCTGAAGCGTTCTGCAAATCCTCAAGAGGATTATCCGGTGCGCCGATGTATCGAAATCTTTTACACCGATTATTGCCTTCCGTGTCTATGCAGCCTTTCCCTACTTTCTCCTCCAGTAGGTGCACAATATCACTGAAGGCCTTCTTAAGTTCCCCATATTTATCGCACTTTGAGACAAGAAAAGGCAACTTTGAAGAATCCTTCAGCTTAAGGTCGGCCATAATATCTGCCAAAGAGAACCATTCACGGGCTATAAGGCGTGAATAACTCACCCGTGCAAACTTGACATATGCTTTTTTCCCCTCAAATGGATTGAAACGCATATCGACTAATGTGTTGAATTATTCTTCTGGAAACTTAACATTAAAAGCAATCCATTTTTCCTCTCCGTTCTTTTGATTGATGGATTTTTTAACTTCGAATTCAATCTCTGCCCCATCGTAGATATCTTTTTCTATGGGACCCTCAATCTCTAAGTACTTAATCCACTTTTCTTTCCAATTGCCAGTGATATATTGTCCCCTCGATCGATCTTTGTGGTATATACCAGGGTAGATGTAACCCTCTTCTAAACCATCTTCTTCATTATCAACATTGAGCTGAGGCTCAGAGACCTGATCATTTTTTAACGTGGTAAGATCCTCTTTCTTACCGCACATCGATTCATCTTTATTAATTGAATCGGATATAGTTTTGTCGGGAATATAATCGGAAATCGGTTCATCTTCAATTCTTTCAACCCCGTACAGTCCTAATCCACTGAAACGGAATCCGACTTTGGCTCTTATCCGAGTATGTTTGTCTGCATCCTCTTTCAAAAATTTTCCTTTAGGCGCAAATGTCGCTTCTAAGCCACAATCCAGTTTCACTTTACCCTTGCGATTTTCCATAATTTCAATTATGGAACCTTCCATATAGGTAGCTTTATTGGGGTTCTCAGTGACACATTGCAGACCCACTCCCTTCCCTTGTTGACTATTATCCCTCCTGAAATAAAAAAATTCTTTTGTGTCATCACGCTTGAGGATATCAGCTATTCGTTCCGACTCTGAGATATATTCTTCCGCCGATCTCTTAAACCCTTTTTGATCGGAACCAAACAGCAAAATTTCACAAAAGTATAGGGTGCCAATATAATAATTTCCCCATAGTTGCGACATAGGGCTCTCATCCTTATCGATCCAATCTTTCAACCACTGTCTTTCTTTTGCTATCTCATATTTTATTCTGCCGTTAAAAAGGTGAAGCCGGAATATTTTTTCATAACCTGTAAGATTACCAAGTCTTATGCTATTAAAAAGTTGACGTTCAATAAAGTCTAATTTTTCATCAGACAGCTTACCAATTGTCTCGTTTCTAATTTCATTATTGGGTGCATCCACCAACACATAGTAGAGTCTATTGGCATAAAGTTTTTTTAGCTCATTGCCAATTTTATGAGAACTTAATTCTTGTCTATATAAGTTATATATAAACTCCTGAGATTCTCCTATTAACCTAAACTCGAATTCTCTGAGTTCTCCATAAATTCTCATCAACCTATTTTGGGATGCAGTGGCATTATCCTTATCAATGTTGGATACAAATCCCGAAATTATCCCCAGAGAATCCTCGTATTGAGATGTCCATTCCAGGTATTTATCGCTTTCACAAAATTTAAAATCATTCTTTTCGTATCCAAGAATATCTCTTGTCTGATTCAAGAAAGATTTTAAAGCCTGAGCTTTGGTCACCAGAGCATAAGTTTCGTATGGATTTACCCTATATGCTCTATCACAATATTTCACAGTTGCCTCGACATACCTCTCAGCCATTGGAATCAGAGTGTCATTTTTGGAGGGTATCTTTCTTAACGCGCCAAGTCTGCGGAAATTCAGGACCCCCAATGATTGAAGGGTGATGGTTTCGTTGTCCTGGATCCACTCCGTCATATCGAGTAATCTTTCCAAAATATCCCTTGCATCATCAAATATTTTGGAGTCATGCTCTTCTGAGTCAATAAAATATGCGCGGTTGTATATATACTGGGCTTTAGCCAAAAGATAACGAGGGTTATCGCCGATAAATTCTCCAAGTTCTTCAATAATTAGTTCAATAGAGTCAGGATCTTTGATGTCGTTAAATACAGCCGATAACTTCTTGTAGAATTTCTGTTTTTCTGATTTGCCGAAGTCACCAGAATTATCATCCTCATATTCCTCCTTCTTAAAAAAGAGGTTTATGACGTAAGGGTTAAGCAGCTCATCAGGCGATCCGTAACCTGTAAAACATAATTTGATATACTCAATCGCAAGTTCTGTTAATGAGACATTTGATATCTTAATCACATCTTTGTTGTACTTTGAGAATCTTGTCTTGACTCTTCCTGTACGTTGTCTTTCGGTTTCACCGATTTCTTCGAATTTGACCAACCTTTCAAACGCGTTCCGTTCTTTAGACGTTAAATCATCCTTATACCAATCGATGAATCGTTTTCCAACCACTCCGTCGAACAGGAAGCCCTCGACATAATTATCTGTATTTACGATATATTCCGATGAGAAGCCAATAAGGGATATAAGCTTTCTGATCAAAGATCTGTTGGTATCTGAGAACATACCAAGGACATTATCTACATACTCTTTGATGCCAATGTTTTTTCCATCAGAGTAGCTTAGCGACAACGGGAACTCTATGATATGCTTGAGACTGTTCCAATCAGTTCCATCCTCGTTTGACATTACAATGGAATGTCGGCGGTAGCCCTTTATAAAATCAGGCAACTCTGTTTTGGTCAACACATCATCAATAGTGCTCGTGTAGACATCTGTACCCTTTTCCTTCTCAGAAATTCGTATGAAAGAAATTTTAGTCGAGCCTACATCTGTAAGGTTTTCCTTAATGCGCTCAAAGTCAGTGCTCTGAATAGAACGATCAATAACTGCCAGAATCTGATTAGGGGATATCTTTAATGCCAAATCTTTAATACGCTCTACAATAGATTTGATGCTCTCTGTCTTTAACTCACTGATGTAGATTGATGTTACAGGAGTTTTAAAATGTCCTCTCTCGCTTAGCACCGCGATGTCATATGCCAATCTCATCGCTACAGTAGTTGCGCCGCAACTTGGTGTCTGTTGGAGATAATGGGTAAAACGGTTTCCGTTTTCCAGGCGTGTCTCAATAATCCTCCTGAAACTTTCATAAAAGTTCCTTCTGACATCGAAATCATTGTACAGATCTTTTTCTGTAATCTCTCTTCCAGAAAAAAATTCTGAAATAGGGTTTATCTCCTTTTCGGTACCGGAAGGGAGAGGGCATATTATCTTAATACCGTAAGAGGCGTATCTCTTTATATCCTCAGCAGAAAGGTTTGCACTGACCTTTATTATACCGTTCATTCCCGGTATGTCTATTTCATTAAAGACGTAGGCACACTGTGGCATCGAGATGTCAAAATTTTGATATTTTGAAATAGGAAATTCATCTTCTAAACCTTCTTTGAGGTCGGGGCCAATTTTTCCAATAATGACAGCTGTGTCGTCTTCTTTAAGCAGTTCAATACTCCCTCTGTTAAATATCTTGCTATCCGAACTGTCGGTAATACAAACTGCGATAACCCTCTCAGCACCCTTACGAATTTGGTTTAAGGCTGATTCCACCTTTTTCCTATAAAGAGAAGCCCACTCTTTATATTTAGATTTAGATTCATTGGCTGATTCCCCATTAGCAAAAATAACTGCGGTCTCATCACGGCCGTTTCCCACCACTTCTCCTATTTTGAGGGGCCGAATTCCTTTCCAATCTTTTTCTATTACTGAAATCAGATGTTTCTCATCTTTTTTGTTTGGTTCAAAAGTGATAATCAAGTTCCACGGAATACGAGCAAGACCATGTAATATTTGGCTGTCCACATTAGTGGGAGAAAACAATACGAGAGGCGACGGATACAGAGAATTCACCTCTTCATTCAGCACATCTATAAGGGATATAGTTGTTTCGTTTGCTAACAGCCGCATTTCCTCTTCACTTTGTCTTAAGGCACCAAAATCAACTTTTGTTGCAGAAGGAATATAATCTAACAATGGTAACGTAAAATCGTTAGAAAAGGTGCATAATATACCGAAAACAAATGATTCGTAGTCACTAATTCTTCCAGTCAATGAGAATCTTGACTTATCTATGTCTGCGCTAACATGATGCCAATCATTACTCGTATAGGCGTGTACGGAGTCCTGAACAGCCTTGAATCTCCCATACCTATAATCATACTGACTAAATCCTTTCTTTGAAGCGATAGCTGCAGCAATCTGCAATAATTCTCCGTTGGGCAGAAAATCACTTGATGTTAATGATGATTTAGTTTTTTTATAAGCAGCTTTCCCCTTGAAGCAAAACACTTCGCTGCTTGGGTCACTCGTCTCCGAGAGTATAAATCTATTACCTCGAACGCCGCAATCCTTGTAATAAGCATCAGCCTCAGCACCGAATACTTCATGAAACAATGCCTTACATAGTGCCGTCACTGCTTCACGCATTGGCATGTCAGCATAATTATTTTTTCCAAAGTTTAGAATTACCCTCTCGTGATAGATTACAAAATCGCGGTAATAGTCTTTTAATCTTCCGTCTGGCAAGTTCAAGATTAAATTGCGCAACTCTGGCTTGCTGATGTCGTTTATATCCATGAGTAAAATCTATTAGTTCCAAAATATTTATGCAAAATTACAAAAAAATTTGAGGTGTGTTGTATTTGTGAATATGTTATTAAGCATATTCTTTTACGAGTACATCCCAATGGAAAAAGCGAAGGTAACCAATGCAGTTCATGCATCATTTAGATTCTGAACAGCATTGGTTATCTTTCATTTCCGCTTGCGACGGAAGAGTGAGGTGACTTTTCGGCAAGCACTTGAGGCTCCGATACCACCTCCGATCCCTCCGACAAGTCCGCCGATAATGGTTCCAATTCCTGGACAAATCGCTGTACCAAATGCAGCTCCCGCGGAGGCTCCTGCCCAACCTCCGCCAATGCCTGCAGCATTGGAAACCATATTTTCGGCATAATCGGCTCCGGAAATCTTGCCCTGGCATAGTTTTACAGTGTCAGGAATTGATGTCGCAACGAACATAGCCGGACCAGTTAAGGCGTTTGTTCGAGTCGCCTTGGTGAGCACGTTGACAGCTGCCTGGCCGACTACTTGTTTACCAGCAACGACACTTGCCGTCTTGGTCAGTACCTCTCTACCAACCTGAGTCTTCATTGCCGTCTCTATGACTGGCTTTACGGCTTTGGTCGCCGCTGCCGCTGCGTTTCGGCCGGCCGTAGTCCTCAGAGCCTGTTGCACCAAGACTCCACTGCCTAATGCTGAGGCACTCGAAACGGCGCCAGATTTGGCAGCCTCTTTTAACGCCTCAGTTGTGCTTTTGCCTTGTCTTTTAGCATTAAAGAAGCCTATGGCTCCGGCGATTGCCCCTGCTCCCGCACAGCTTATAGCTTGAGTTCGCATGTCGAACTTGATCGACTCCCAGTTGCCAGCTTTTGCTACCTTCTGAGCCTGGGCATAGGTGACGTGTCCCTTGACTACAATCTTTGAGGCCATATCAGGATCGGTCACGCCAGCTACTTTTCCCTGAGAAATTGCTTCACGCATCAGACGGACACATTCGTCGTACTGATCCTTAGGAACCTCGAGTTTCATTCCGTCGTAGCGGTACATTCCGCTCTGGCTGTCAAAGGCGGATCTGACGGTGTTGTTAGCGGACTGGCAGTACTTAGTTTGAATCTGCTGTCCGTTGACAATTCTGTCAGCTCCGTTGGGAGCGTTGTTCTTCCCAACACATTCCACTTTACGGCCATGCCAGCGATCAATCTGGGCGTTGACGTCTTCGGCTGCAAATCCGTGACCTGTCTTATGTTGGTACTTTACCCATTGGGTATCCTCAATCTTGGTCGCCGAATGAGTCGAAGCCATGCCGTTTGCCGTTGCCCGGCTGTTGTTTCCGGAATTGCGGAAGTTATTCACTGTGGAGTTGCTGTTTGCTCCTTTGCCGTTGAGGTTGAAGTTCTTTTCCATGTCGTGTTGTTTTCGGAAAAGTAATAGACCAATTGGTTTGCCGGGTGGAACGGCAGGGTGGTCATTTACCCTCCTTGAAATTAAAAATAAATAGTACCTCTCGGACAATTGGATTATCAGCATCACATCCATCAGATCAACAACATTCCTCTAAATTCACTGCAAAGTTAACGCAAATTTTTTACATTTTATTCATAAAGATTATTGAAGAATGGTTCCACGCCATATGGAACCATTCTGACATGAGTTGTCATACTAAAAATTAGAGTTAGATAAAGCTACTTATGTCACACAGAGAGGCGTGTGCCGGATTGCCTTGTATCGAGATCGTCATAGCGTGATTGGTTACCGACTTCCCATTCACGGTTTTCTCCGCGCTCGATACTGACGTTGAAGCATGAGAGGATTTTTGCAAAATTGAGCGCAAATGTGTTGGCGATCTGCCGGGTGAAGTCTTGCGGATGCGAAAGAACACGCACTCCTGTCTGGTCTTTGGTTGTCTGACGTATGCGCTGTATGATTGCCCTTTCGTCTTCTCTTGTCAAGTAATGAATGCTATAACAGAGTTGTGGTAAGGCCGAGGATTGATATCGTGGTTACGGCATGTCGCCAGCAGCGACTTTATGACGTACATATTCTTCTCAAATTCGAGGGCACCGCAGAAGAGATAGTTCATTCGTCCGAGTACATTTTCTGGACTAAATCCGTTCACCTCTTCCGGTGATATCCGTTCACTTTGACGATGGTTTCATGGCACAAAGTTAATATTCTTTGGATGTATTACCATTCAATCAATGGGAGGGAAAACCACCCAATCATTCCGGCGTAAAATCACCCACAGGCCGAACTCTCGACACTCTGCGAATCTCTTCCATCTTTACTCTATACTTAGCCGGAAGGTGAATGTTAAATTGAGAGGAGCCAGTCGGCAAGGGAGCGGATATGGATGGTCAGGGTCGGAGTTTCGATGGTGCGTTCTTCCGAATATGTGATAATCTCTGCTTCATTCAGTCCATACAGCTTGTGAAGGGTTGTTAATGCCTTGACTTCTCGTTCAAGGGTTGCCGGATCATTTACACTGTAACTTACCTGTATTCCTTTTTTCTTGGAAGGGATATAAAAGTCCATTTCTAATTCTTTATTGTAGAAATACACTTTATCGTCCTCATTTAGCAGACTGTTATGGTAAAGAGTGATGGCGCAGATGTTTTCCATCAATGAAGTATCACTGTCTGTGAGGAATATATTGAGCAGTCCGTTGTCTATGAAGTAATGTTTCTTTACTGTTGCTTTCTCAACAAATTTTGAGGCGTAGTTTTCCAAAGAGAAGATTATACATGCTTCAGTGCAAAACTTTATGTATTCTTGAATCGATGCCGTATTGGTAGATATTCCGGATGCCTTCACAATATTGGCAAGACGGTTATATGAGGTTGGTGTCTTTATGTTTTCAGCCAATCTACGAATTGCGAGACGCAATGCAATTTCATTTCTTATACCATTTCGGCTGACGATATCTCCAAGGATTATTTTCTCATACAGTTCATTGAGCCATTGTCTCTTGTTTTTAAAAAGAATAAGCTTCTAATCCGATCAGTCGTTCGTCATCGAAATTGACAAATAGCATCTCCATTATGTCATGCCCCTCGGCTATAAGTTGAAGGGCTCGAAGATAGAGCATGTAGGACTTCCCGGATTGGCGAATTCCGACGAATACATATCTTGCCTTGTCTTCCAGGGGATATCTTCTTGTAACAGGCTGCAACTCGCTAAGAAGTTCCTGACCTTCAATTATAATAGATTTCAGAGTCTCATATACATAACAGATGTCTTTTATGGATACAAAGTTAATGATTTAATTTTTCAAACACAAGAAATAATCACATTATTCAAGTTTCGCTTGTTCTAATTCATTGCAACTCAATGTTCAGAATTAATGCATTGCGTAGCCTTCTCTGCGCTCTTCGGCCGATGCGAAGCAGGCCGAATTCATTGCGGCCTTGCTATGGCAGAGTCGCGAAGCTCTACAAAACCTTGAAACTGTGCGTCTTTGCGTGAGAATAAAAGAACTTGCGAAAGTTAAGTCACATTATTTTAATTGCCAATAAATAAAAACGAGTGATTTTATTTATTGGTAATAAATAAAAATAGATAAAGGTCGGGCTCTCGGCGACTTCCCCACCGCCCCTCTGCGAGAACCTCAAAACCTTGCAATTGAAAATAATTATGTGCTCATCAGTCAATTCCTGCGCTAAAAGGTCCGCGCCTAACCCTTTTCTGATTGTTGATCATTAATCATTGATCGTCGTTAATGCGCCCCTTCATTCGCCGACAACGATGACAACTCCCCCTCTGCAAGAAACCATCTGAAGACTGAAGACTAAAGACTTCACCACAACTTATCAAAATAAGGGTCTCCCTCCTCAATCTTATATTAACTTTGCAAGCGGAAACAAGATCCAATGTATCCCCGGTTCAACCGCACCTCAGAGGAGGGCGACATGACGACCTCAGAGGAGGCGCCCGATCCGGAAACGAATGCATAGAGCCTTTCATGGTCAAGAATTATGAATTGTGCATTATGCATTGAATTAAGTTTCCTCACGGCGGTATGATGCCTGACGGCGCGCCGCAGCTATGCCATCCCCATGCATCCGTACGTAAAACGTACAACGTCCATACATTGACCAATGATTGACAGTCATACACAATGACCGTTATGAATACAGGCCCGAGGCTAAGCCCCACTGTCCTCATAATTGATCATTGATAATTGATCATTAATAATTGATCGTTGATCGTTAATCGTTGTATGACTTTTCCCAAGTCTGCCCCATTCCCGCAATGCGCAGCGCAGCGAGCGAGCCTCAGCGTACTCCGCTTCCGAGTACCGTTATAGATAGATCGTTGATCCTTGATCGTTAATCGTTGATCGTTGCTCCCCCTGCGAGTCCTTTGCTCCTTTACGCGATAATAAAAGATATCACTCTTGAGCGTAGGAAAGGACAGTTGGGGATTCGACGTCGACACCGAATTCCTTGGCCTTGGCGAGGATGGCGCGGGCCAGTTTCGGTTTGAGGTCTTCAGGACAGTAGCGGAAGTAGGACTCGGCCGCCCTTACATGAGCCGCGTCCGGCATAGGATATTCACGTCGTTCAGGAAGTCCGAACACGCTTGCCGGAAGCTCCTTCTTTTCTTCATAACTTAATCTGTCGTTCATAGTACTTTTTTATTAATTGATAATTCATAATTCAGAATGCATAATTATAACGCAGCAGAAGGGTGATTTGATACAGCTTTTAACTATATTTTGCCATATGGGGTTGTCAAGTCGTCAGATAGACGAGTTTATGGAAACCGATTGCAACTTTTGGAGGGATGGGAATTTTTGATTACTTTTGCGATATGAAAATGATTAGATTGATGATATTGGCTTGTGTTTCGGCTGTGGCAATAGCCGTCCATGCCGCTACTCCGCAGGAAGTGGCGGCTTCAGCTATGGAGGGATATGAGCTATTCATGCGGGATTCCTTGCCAGACGACAGGCAGAAGGGATATGACATGATGCTCTCGGCGGCCTGGGAGGGCGACGCGAAGGCGGCCAATAATATCGGATGGCTGATGCAGCATGGAGAATTCACAGGCAAAGACCTCAAAGGTGCGTTCCGATGGTATGAGCGGGCTGCCGATCAGGGACTTCCTGCAGCGGCCCTCAACTATATCGAGCTTATATTCAATCAGTCTGAAGAAGTGCTTGGCGACCGACTTCCAGACAGAGAGAGACTGGCCAAGGCGTCGGCACTCGCCGGAATTTCCATGCTCATGGGGCGAGGTCTGCCATACGACTCAAAGCGGGGTGAGGAGCTTCTGCTTCGTGCGGCGCTTTTAGGCGATGAAAAGTCTGTCATGACCGTGGCCCAGCAATTGGAAATGTATCCGGATTCATTCTCTTATCTGCCATTGGAAGAGATAGCGGTGCAATGCGACACCCTGCTTCCGGAATGTGAGAGAAATGTGCCGAAGGGAATGGCTCTCACGGAATTCGCCGACAATATGCTGACACCGGCCTTCTGGTACTCAAAGATAAAGATTAAAGATTAGAGATTAATTATTAAAGATTAAAGATTAAAGATTAAAGATTAATTATTAAAGATTAATTATTAATTATTAAAGATAAATGATTAATTACTCAACTTTCGCAAGTGAAAGTTGATGGTTATGAGGTTATCAGGTTAAAAGGTTAATATGGAGCATGATGCGTTTTAGTCTGGGTAGTAGCTCCCGAAGTCAAATTTAAACTTTTAACCTTTTAAACTATAACCCTTAAGTAAGCTTGCGAAACTTAAATTAATTATTAAAGATTAAATATTCAAATTTCGCAAGTGTAAGTTGAGGGTTATAAGAAAATTTAAATTTTTCTTTCGATCAGCTCTTTACCGGATCTAATAATAACCCCATAACCATTTAACCTATAAACCTTAAGTTGAGCTTGCGATACTTAAATTAAATACACATAACATCATGAATGTAAAACTACTAAAATCTATCGGATTGGGCTTAATGATGCTGACATCAGCATCAATGTATGCCCAGGATGCGCTGCTCGCTTTCCCGGGAGCGGAAGGGTTCGGACGCTTCGCCACAGGCGGACGCGGAGGCGAGATCTACCATGTGACAAACCTCAACGACAGCGGTACCGGATC